>JAFOHE010000158.1 GCA_017421975.1 Pseudomonadota bacterium | reverse complement strand
CTCGTCATGTTTAAAACATACGTAAACAATATAAACATGATGATTAGTTATCAACGAAAACCAAAGAAAACAACTAATTTGGGCATTGCTGTCTGAAAGTTATCATCACTATTATCGAGAATCCAGGATTCATATTTTATATATTACATTTCACATTATTTTATATCATTGTATTAAAAGTACATGAGTTGTATTATATTATGTTTATTATCAACAATATTCATAGCAAAATCAATTTATATTATATTACCTACTCTTTATGATAAATTGTTTATAGAATATAATTCTGAAAGTTATAAATTATATATAACATTTATTTAACTTAAAGCGTAACATCGCACGCACTTCCATACATTAACTTATTCTAACAATCCTAAACAAACCCTACATATCCACACATACGTACAAACTTAAAACTTACTTACTTCTAAGTAACATTATAAGTCCCACGAAAATTAGTATCATCAGTATAAACTGATGCGCGTATGAATAGAATTACTTTAACAATAAGTCTCAATACATAAGCCTTTTTTCTTAACGCCAATAGAGTTTGAGCAATCGCACATACGTATCCGAAAGGATAAATCGCTGCAATTCTTCGTCATCAGGAAATGCCGTCAAGGCCACATTTGGCGAAGCAGACAAAATGGCTGCGACACACGCGGCTCGCGTGTCCAATGCCTTTCTGAAACCAGCCCAAGCAGGTGATTTAAAAGGAACGCCATCTTTAAACAATTTACGGTCACTTCGCGGTAACTTTTTAGCAATAAGTTTTTTAAGTGCCTGCGCTCGCACCGATTCTGGCGATGCATCACAAAGTGCTCTAAAAAGCGCTTCGGTTTCAGCATCATCCATGGCATCTAGCAAAGCACCGCCACTTGTCGCCTGATGCATGGCATACGCTGCCCAAAAATCGAATTCGGGATTCGGAGACTGCACAAGTCCACCATCCATAATCAATGCAGGCGGATCTGTCAGACGAACGGTAGCCATACGACGCCCTAGAGCGGATACATAAACATGCGCATCAAAATGTTGCATATTTTGACCAAACAGCTGCCTGCAACGCGTAACAGCCCAATTTTTAGGATCAAGCGGCTGCAACTTCATCGCCGATTCATAGACTGGATAAATATACGGTGACATGAGACGCAGATATTGGAACGCCTCATGATATTCCCGCTCAATGGGAAGCAATTCAATATCAAAGAATCCACGCGGCGTCCCCGAAAGGCAGCTCACGGGCTCAAGCCTCTCCCCCAGTCGATGGGATACAAAACTCTGTGCTGCCGCGAGGGCAACGCGATCACCTAACTGTCGCAAGACTTCGATAAAAGGCATATACGCCTGATCGAGTGCTAAATTTTTTGTCAGCGTCCGCCGGAACTCCGCCGCCGATGAATCGAATTGTCCCGCACTTGCCAGGGCCTGTGCGCGTGCAAGATAAGCCCAATCCGTCTGTTCTGAATCCGCAATGACATCCGAAAGAAATGCCAAAGCTTCACGATGCTGTCCATTGGCCACATAGAGCGCAGCAACACATCCACGATACTGAGCAACACGATGGGCATCCGTCGATTTGGAAAGATCATATTTTGCCACGCGGATGAGCCGTTCGAGATCACCATGTGTTTTATAATCCTCAATGAGCGTTTCGAGTTCATCACGACAACCCATGACGGCATCAATTGCCTGGCGTTCGTAGACGACGCGAACTTCATTCGTCCACTCCGCCTCACGTGCGATACGCGTATAAGCGAGTTTTGCCCAATGCATGATCGGGGAAACGTCCTGACAAATCTCGTCGAGCGTCTGTCTGGCATCATCCCAGTTTCGTTCCGCACAGGCGATATCATACATCAAACGCAATGCCTCCAGATCGTGCACAAACTGTGTCAAATGACGTTTGAGGAGCCTTCGCGCACGATTGAGATCACCCACGCGATGAATTAAAATATCGGCGAGGGCAATGTTGGCCGTTCTTTTGTCTTCCGCTGTCGTCGTACAACGGATGCGCAGTTCAAGCGTCTCCACAGCCTCACTCCATCGTGACTGCTGGGCAAGCAGTGTCGTCTGTTCGGTCAAGGCATCAAGATCATCTGGTGCTTGTGCGAGAATGCGTGCCAAAGCCAAAGAAGCCCCCGCTGGATCGTCCATTTTTTCAGTCAAAATACGCGCATGTTTTCTCAAAAGCTCAATTTGCTGCCTGCCTTCATCCAAAGCACTGATTGCTCTGACGTAAACGAGGGAAAGCTTTTCCCAATTTGCCGATGCCTCCAGAAGCTGTTCGCTCATGGCAATCGCCGGCATACATGCAGGATCAGCAGCCAAAAGCGACGTCAAACTGTTAAACGCCTGATCCGAACGCCCCAGCCCCTGCCATAGCCGTGCCGCCCAAAGGCCATAACTCAGCTTGTTTTCCTGACAACATGATGCTTCCGACAATCTATCCGCAACGCCCGCTAAGGCTGAACGATTTTGTTTTTCCTCAGCAATCTGCGCAAGCGTCAGAAGTGCCGTAAATTCGTGCGGATCGAGTTTGAGACAATCTTGTGCCACGCGAATGGCATGATCGTGCAGATCATCATCCACATAAGGCGCCAACGCACTTTTGAGCGCCTGAAGTCGCGCTTGTGCCTCCGGTTCGATCTGCGCCATTTTTTCACGCAACACGCCCAATGCCTGAAAATCTTCACTCCAATCGGCAAAGCGCTCAAGTTCCCACAGACTACGCCACTCGTTTCCCGAATTCTTAAACGCTGCCAGGGATGTGCGCCGCGCCGAATCCATATCGCGTTCAATCCACATATCCCGAAGCGAAGCTTCACGCAAAAGCTCTGTTGCAATCCAGCGATCCTGCGTCACACTCGCGTAATGTTCAAGCCATTCCGAGACGTTTCCCCCATTTTTCTGTCTTAGACGACGAAGGACTTCGGCACGCAAACCATTGCCATAAGCGCGTTCCAGACACGATCGAAGCATCAAATCCACGCTAGACTGATCGTTTTCGCCGTCACGCATAATCAACTCGGCACGAAGCCACAAAATCAAGCTTTTGACTTCTTCATCCTGACAATCAAGTTGAGCCGACGCCTTGAGAATCGCCTCCGACTGTCTTTCTCGCGACATATTTGCGAGCAACTCAAGAATGTAAGGCAAAAATCGTCTAACACTCGGCGAAAGATAAAATAATTTTTCCCTCTCTTCGACGAGGGGCAGACTGACTTCACCGCAAAATGCCTTCATATCCAGAACAGCCTGACGCATCGACAATCGATCCGCTTCGTCCATGCAAATGCCAATCAGACGTTGTGGTTTTTCGGGACACGCCGCTGAAACTGCGTTTTCCTCATCCAGTTCACGTGTATCAACCTCCTCGTCCCACACATCATCAGATACCTTTTCGGTCGAGGAAATCTTTTCGTCGCTACCAATAGCCTCAAGTGGTACGCATTTATCGATGACTTTGACGGCCTCATCAAACCGCCCGCATTGCTTGAGCAGACGAATGTATGCGCGAAGCGTGCGTGCCGGCATCTGTGGATGCGCAGACGCTCGCTTAAACCAACCAACAGCTTTGTCGATATCCTCAAGTTCATACGCACACCAGGCGTTTTCTGCGGCATACGCTGAAGCATCTTCTGGCCAAAGCTCACAACGCCAGGCGTTCGCAATCATAACCTGTTGATAATCGCGCGTCCTGAGCGCAAGATGATGATAATACTCGACTGCTGGCACAAATTCGGGAGCAGCATCGTGAAGTCCCTTCAAAATCATCATGGCACGTTCAGGTTTATGAAGCAGGGTATCTGCAATTCCGGAAGCTTCCATCAACCACATTTTGGCATCTTCCGAATCTCCGGTTTCCCGCGCCATATAAAGATATGATTCACACAATTCTTCGTATTGTCCAAGCGTTTCGAGCAGAAGCTGACGCATAAAGACACGCCCGAAAGAGAGTTTCGGCAAAGACGCATGGTTGACGTATTTCAGCGCAATTTCCGGGCGATCAAGGCGCTCAACGAGCAACATCACGAGGCGTTCAACGATGGCATTTTTCATGCGTTCATCCGTTTCAGTCTGCAACCAAGCATCAAGAAAACGAATTTGTTCCTCATCTTTAGCCGCTCTTTCAAATGTCAATAATTTCTGCCATCGACAGAGCGTTCCAGTCTCTGTTTGAAACAAAGCCATGGTTTCTGCAAAAGCCTGATTTCGATTGAGTGCGCGCCCGTACTGCCACACGAGGTAATCGCGGCATCCTTTTTTTTGTTCCTGCGCAATCCGCTTTTCCCAGGCTTGCGCCAGTGCCTCCTCGTCACCCGTTTTTTCGTACAACATACACCGAAGATCAAACACGCACTGTTCTGTCGAACCATGTGCCACGGCTTGTTCAAGCGCAGCCAAAGCCTCTTTTTCGCGATCGGCATGGAGCAGAATCAACGCCATTTCGATGTAGCGATCCGCCTTGGATTGTGGTGCCTCTGCAATGGCAATCAATTTATTTTCGAGTTCAATGGCCTTCGAGACATTCCCCAACCGCATCGCGCCTTCGAGTTCAAGCGCAAGGATATCGCCATTATTGCCGAGGAGTTTTTGTGCCTCATCCAAAGCATTGACAGCTTTGACGAGGTCGCCGGCATAATAGTGGAGCGTTCCTGAAAGCGCGGCACATTCTCCGCGCCCACACACGCCTTCCAGAAGACCGGCAAGTGTCTGCCAAAAGCCTGCAGATTCGGCGAATTTTCGGAATTTGATATCGAGAAAAGCCAGTCCAAGCAAAGCAAAGACGTGTTTTCTGTCCGCCTGAACAGCCTGAGAAAAGCGCGCATGCGCCAAGGCGTCGTCGCCCAAGGCGAGGTACGTATTGGCCGCAAGCGCAAAGAGAACGGCGCGTTCTTCGGGATCGCCGAGGATTTTGGCCAATGCTTCAGCCGCATCGGCTGCCCCTTGCCTGTCCTCACAGGCGCAATCGAGCCAAAGTGCATGATAAAGTGCCCCAACGTGCGTTGGATCCGCCTGAAGTGCTTCCGTGACCCATTTTTCTGCACGCGCCGGATCATCCAAAACGATCCATGCAATGTCGGCAGCTTCGAGCATACAGGCAATTTTAAGGTCAACCGTCGGTGCAAGCGTCTTTTCGCGTTCAAGAATGGCCAACGCCTCTTCCCATACCCCATGTTTGACGAGGAGACGTCTGGCACAAGACGCAATCCAGCCACATTCAGGCGCAAGCGCCAAAGCAGTTTTCAGATCCCGTATGATCGGTTCCCTGTCGGCCTCGTCGTGTTCGTTGGCATAAGCGGCGTCAATCAATTTTACTGCAGCCTTGAGCGGCGCCGTTTCATAAATGGCCCTGGCTTCGCGGCGATAAATTTCCGCCGTTTCCTCACCCTCCTGCGCCGGGATATTCAGATATTCCTTTACATCACACGCCCACTCGATCATTCGAATCCCCCAAATCTACCTTTCAATGCCAGTGTTATCCATTCGCCACATCCGATGATTCTCGCCCTTCCCCGAAAAGCCATGGCATTTTTAACCAGATGCCACGGGGCGTTGCGGGGCAGGCGTGCCCCGCACAGGGGGTAGGTGCGTATTTGGCCACGCCAAATAGCACCGTAGGGGGCTCGCGCCCCCTCACAACGACAAAAAAACAGCCTCGCGGTTACTCCGCAAGGCTTGATATGGCGTATTAAAGCTGCATTGGCATAATGATATAGTCCAATTTGTCCGTCGCCACATCACGAATCACTGCCGGAGAATCCGGATCCACAATTTCGAGAGAAACGACATCACAACCGATGACGGACAGAATCTGACTAATATAATTGTAATTGAAGCCGGAGGATACGCCGGAACCGTCATATTCACAGCTCACAAAGTCAGACATGTCTTCGCCGTTCTGGTTGTAACTCGAAATCGCAAGTTTGCCAGGCGCAAGATCGAGGCGGATCACGCTCGTTTTGGACGTGTAGTTCATGGCACCGCGAATCAGACCTACGAAATCTTCGCGGCGAATGACGGCTTTGTGCGGCGGATTCTGGGGAATGACTTTCGAAAAATCGGGAAACTGGCCGGCAATGATGTTCGAATAGACGACAAACGATTCCGCCTGAATGACGAATTTATCTTTGACAAAATCAAGTAGAATCTCTTCATCCGTCAACAATTTGCTGATTTCGGAAAGGCTTTTTCCCATGATGATGATGCCTCTTTCAAAATTGGAAGCGAGTTTGCCTTTGACTGTCGCTTCCGATTCGACGCGCGAAAGGCGGTGACCGTCGGTCGAGACGAGTTGAAATTTGCCGTTGTGCGCAATCGTCATGAAAGCACCAGTGAAATCCGGACGTGTCTCATCTTTCGAAATGCTGAACGTGATTTTGTCAATCAGATTTTTCAGATCAAGGCCATTCATCGTCACAGACGGCGTCGCCTCGTAAGCGGGAATCTGGGGATACTCCATATCATCCGCTAGCAGAAGACGCGACTTGAAGTTGCCACAGACCACCTGAAGCTGGCTCGCATTGCTGGAGAGAACGACCTCCGTGCCAGAGGGACGCCCCTGAATGGTGTCGCTCAAAAGCTTGGCATTCACGAGAACTTTGCCTTCTTCAATGACGGAAGCCTTTGAAAAAACACGCAATGTAAACGTGTGATCCGTGCCCGATATGGTGATTTGCTGGTCATAAGCCTCAATCAGACAGTTGGCGAGAATCGCGAATGAACCGTTTTTGGTGCAGACGCTGTCGATTTTTTTAAGGAGTTTGGCAAAAGAATCACGATCAATGGAAAATTTCATGCACTCAGCCTCATCTGTGGGACGTCGTCCGTCTAACCAGATGACGTCGGGAATCTATATTATAATGATACGCCCAAAATCAGGGAGCGTTGGGGGAAGCTTTTTGACCTGTCCCACAAAAACAACGGCGATCATTTTTGCCCATACCGCGTTTCAGCGCAAGTCTTTTCAGCAGCCATACCATCAATAAAAGTCGGAATGACGTTTCCTGATGCATCTGGCAATGCCTCAAAGGGGATACACGATTTTCAGGTGAACATCAACCTTTTGTTCAGTTATCATAAATTATATAAACAAATAGGCTTAATTTTAATAACACGATCAGTTATACATAAATCACTGAACATGAGGTGGTGCCTTATCTTCCTATAACCCGGTATATTTATATGATCTATATTACCTGTTTGTTCTAGTAGTGTCTGTGGATATGGGGAAAAGTTCGGAAAGCAAATGTACATCACGGTTTGAGCGATATCCAGTTGTGGATGAACTGTGGATGATGGTGTGGATGGCATGTGGAAAACTTGAACCGCAAGATCGCACGCCCGATTTATCCACAACTTTTCCACAGGCTATCCACGTGAAAACCACAAGGTTATCCGGATGCTTGTACACAATAAAAAGTAAATTCAGAAACAAAGCGTTTGAAACAAATAAAATTCTATTATCTTATCAGATTATTGAATTTTTAGTTTTCCACGATTATCCCCAACTTATCCACAACCCCTGTGGATAACTCTGAGTTATCATTTTGTGCTTCAAAATCGAAAAAACGATAAATAAAATTTCTTAAACAAAACTCTCAATTACTTAAAATTTTAATTATTTTTATATCTATTGTATAAAATTCGATGAGTGTAAAGCAGACATGCATGGATCTCGAAGGAACGGGTCAAAAACGAGATGTAAACATTGAAAGTAAATTTAATTTCGATTGTTTTTGAAAATTTGAAT
>JAFOHE010000157.1 GCA_017421975.1 Pseudomonadota bacterium | reverse complement strand
TTTCATAAATAACTCTCCTTTATTTATATTGATTTAACCAAAGTACATTAATTTTACCATTTTTTTTTGAGTTTGTAAATACTTTTTGTTCAAATACGGCATTTTAGCTATAACACTACCAAAGTTTCTGTTTCTTTTGCACAAACAAATTTTACGCAATATCTCAATAGAGAGATTGTAAAATCAACAATTTAGACGGGAAACAAGATGATATAAGCAATATTTTAACACGGCTAACATCGATTAAGAATATCACCTTTGGCATGACAGAATTATCTCAATCTTTGACCATTGATGAGGTTACCGATATTTTCATCCGCATCAATTCTCAAGGAGTTGTTCTTTCTCAGGTTGATTTTGCAATGTCAAAAATATCTTCTGATGATCGCTATGGCGGAAATAATATCCGGAAGATGATTGATTACTTTTGCCATTTTAAACAACAGCCTGCGGATTATGATGTTATCGTAAAGAATGATTGCGGATTTGCTGCTTCTGATGCTTTTAAAAAGATCAAATGGATCAAGAAAGAACAGGAAGAAATCTATGTACCAAATTATACGGATGTCTTACGTGTTTCATTCACGCATAAATTCCATAGAGGGAAAATCGCAGATCTGGTCAATCTGCTTTCTGGACGCAATTTTGAAACTAGAGAATATGTAGATAGTATCGCAGAAGAATCGTTTAAGAAACTACGAGATGGCGTAGAAGCGTTTGTAAACAAGACCAACTTTACTCGGTATGTGATGATCCTTCAATCTATCGGAATCGTGGATTCTTCTCTTGTGCGTTCAAAGAATGTGTTGAATTTCGGTTATATCCTGTATCTGACATTGAAGGATCGCGGTATGAAGCCTGCGATGATTGAAAGCCTTGTAGGGCGTTGGATTGTGCTTTCAATGCTAACCGGTCGTTATTCAGGATCTTCTGAATCGGCTATTGATTATGACATCAAGCGTTTTACCGAACAAGAACCACAATCTTTTTTAGAGACTACAGAGAAGGGGGAGTTATCGGATGCGTTTTGGAATACAGTATTAGTTCAGCGGCTAGATACATCTGTGGCGAGCAGTCCATATTTTCTTGTGTTTCTAATGGCGCAGATGAAGAAAAATGCTAAAGGTTTTCTGTCGAAGGAAATCACTGTTCGATCATTGATTGAGCAGCGTGGAGATATTCATCACATCTTCCCAAAGAAGTATTTACAAAAGAATGATGTGAGTAATCGTAAGGATTACAACCAAATTGCTAACTATGTCTATACACAGTCTGAGATCAACATAAAGATAAAGGATGATGCCCCCTGTAATTATATGTCACGTATGAAAAAGCAAGTCACAGGTAAGGAGATTTATTATGGTGGAATTACTAACATGAATGATTTGAAAGCTAACCTTGCTGAAAACTGCGTACCAGAATCTTTCATGGAAATGGATATCTCTGATTACCAGGATTTCTTGAAAACGCGCCGTAACATGATGGCGCAATACATTCGGGATTATTACAAAAGCCTAAAGTAAATCCAGTTGTGAAAGGTGTTGTCACTTCGATAGATGCTCATATCGAATGCTGTAATCTGTACTCTGGATTGCAGCGAGTTCATTGAGGTGCTTCGAACTCTCCGTCGTATCAAATAGCTGTGTCCACATGTGGTGGGCACACTTAGCAAAGAAGAAACGCGATGATACGACAATCAGCAAAAAGAATGTGCGCATGTAAGCACAGGCTTGAGAGAGCGAGCTTCGAGCAGCCAAAATCACCAGTCATACCAGGGATGAAAGCATGTAAGCGCAGGCTTGTGAGAGTTTCGGACAGTCGGAATCACCTGCAATGCCAGGATGGTATATTGTCGAATTATTGCTTAATGGCCAGAGTATTGGTTATTTCTCTGTACCAGATTATCAGCAAGCGGTTTTGCTGCTATTTTCGTGTTTGAGTGATGACAAAGACAAACTGGTTGAACCCCAATCATACGCTTGCTCATACAATGTTTATCTTGCCACAGACACACACTATCCTTTGGGGTGGTGTCTAAACGACGATTTTAATTTGCCTTTATATAGGTCCTGACACAAACCATCACAAAGATTCGCGAACATATACAAACAGGCGGCATGAAGCTGCCTGTTATTGTATTAGTGCTAAACTCATTCGGCCTTATTTGTTGAGAGCTTCAAACTTCTTGTTTTTTTTCACATAGGCAAAATATGAGTCACAGGAAGGTTTACGTCGTCTTGCACAGTATGAACATGAGAGCAATACGGAGGTGGTGAAATGATGGAAGAAATCACACGTAACTTGAGCGAATCGACTGCAACCTCACTGGATGCTTATATGGCCACATGGATAACCCTCGCAATACTCGCATTCATTCTCTTAGTCGTTCCACTGATGGAACGAATACCAAAGCTCGGAGAATGTGTATCTCGTAGATGGGTTATAGTAGTGACTATGACCACATTGATGATTTCCGTCGTGATCAACTTTCAGCATTTGAATGACTCTGTTCGTGAGGTCATTATCATTGGCGGTTTCATTGTTGGAATTTCCTATATTTTATGCGATCGGTTGAAAAGGCACTTGCAAAGGGATGGTCGTTCGGGGTCAAACGTATAGAGGGCGACTGGCGGAACAAGCGTGTTGAAGTCGAAATGGAACCCACTCCACAGAAATCAGTGGAAACTGCCGAAGACAGCAAAGATAGCAAGTGGGAAGCAGGTGAGTGAAATTGCCATTACCATGTTAATGAGCGGATGGCATTGCTCTTCTGTTCTGTTCGCCGAAGTGTAATGTGGATGAATACATTATCCTATGCATCGACGGTGAACCGCATAAAAACATAATGGTGTCTCTCGATGGTGCGGTTCGCATCAATATTGATTGCGATCCATTGGAACGTGCCATCACACAAACTAATATTATATAAATTTGTACAAGGGGGTGTCTCTCGTTCGTTTATTGATACGGGTCGAGAACGAGGTGCGTGTCATATTTGTACAAATTTTTGGACACTCACTTTTTATGGATTGACAAAACCAAGTTAAATAGCCATGCTTAAGGCATAGCGTGATTATCAAAAAAAAAATCAAGCCTTAAAAACGAAAAAAAAATGAAAAAATTTGCACCAAAGATTCGAGTGGTTTTGCGGCCGCGTATTTTCTTTGTTAGAGACGTTCCGTGGAACGTCTCTAACAAAGAAATAGCGGGCGCCCAGAGGGCGTATTGAGCTCTCTGCCGAGATAGCTCGCGCCCCATCATAAAACCAATTGCCATTTGGGGATAGGCAAGTTATCGTGCAGAATGTGCGTGATGCACCCTTGAGGCAGGAGTAAGGGCTATGACAAATAAACGCAAATACCCCATCGCGGGAACTGACTTTTTTACGCAGATCATGGATGACAACATCGGAAATTAAAAAACTCAAGATAGATAAGACATATACAGACCTCGATTTAGCTACTGAAGATGAAAAATCGCGGATTTATACACGATTGAAAACGCTTTCTAACGAGGCACTGCAACAGATTGAAGATAAACAATATGCTGAGGGTTTTATGAAGTGCCATCCCGATGTGAAAACAATTCGTTGTTATGGAATTGCATTTTGTAGAAGATGGGTTGAGATTGCGGTGAAAGGATAATTATTTGGGGTCGCGGCCTATCTCGCTTGCGCTCGATACGGCCTTGTATGTGTGTTTGCGCTCGAATTTGCATCGTGTTGGTTCATGGCATCATTTCAACGGTTGCGCAGTTTAGTCATTTGTTGTGCTTCCGATGAAGGAATATTGTCATGTAAAAGGAATATCGTCATGTAACTGGATTTGATATGAACCGTCCGCAACAATAAGGCAAGCGTAGCGCAACCACGGGAAATGATGTCCCCAACAACAGCACTCTGGAGAAGTTCAAGTGTCGCCAATATATATATAAGGCATACGCCCATTTATCGTTGTGCGCGGATCCTGTGTCGTATGTTATGCGAAGCGGCCGAGGACATCTAAAATAGCTTTCATATTTTGGGGACGAATCAGTGCTTCCGAGAAGAGGCATTGTTCGATGATATTGCTGACGGCGTGAGGCACGAGTGGGGCAATATCACGAATGGGATGGAACTGTCCTTCCATCACGGCCTGATAAACGGCCATGGGGGTGCTTCCGTTGAAGGGCAGGATGTGCGTGAGACATTCGTAAGCGACGACGCCGAAGGAGTAGATATCGGACGTCGTCTGGAGCTCATCGCCACGCGCCTGTTCGGGGCTCATATAATAGGGCGTGCCCACACCGAGCGTTTCCGGGGCGTTGAGCGGTGCATCGCTGAGTGAAGCAATGCCGAAGTCTGTGAGCCAGGGGTGAAAGGATTCCGTTTCGATCATGATATTGGCAGGCTTGAAATCACGGTGAATGATGCCGTGCTGATGTGCTGTCTGAAGGCTTTGCCCGATTTGTTTGAGAAGAAGAAGGGCTTTTTGAAGCGGCAAGGGGCCTTTTTGAAGGATTTGGGCGAGATTTTTGCCGTTGATATACTTCATTGTGAAGAAGTAAACGCCCTCGAGCTGTTCAAGGTGATAAGCCGGCAGAATATAGGTATGATCGATATCACGTGTGAGGCGCATCTCGTTTTTGAAGCGCAGGAGCCATACGGGATCAGAGACGAGTGAAGGCTTGAGGATTTTGAGTGCGACGACTTCGGAAAGCGTTGTGTCGAGGACTTTGTAGACGGAGCCGGAGCCGCCGCTTCCGAGTTCTTCAAGAACCTGGTATCGCGAACGCGAAAGCACCGCGAGAGGCACCGTCTGAACGCTTGCTTTTGCCATGGGGCTTTGGAAGCGGTAGTTGCTTGAACTGTGGTGTATGATGCGTTCACGGCTGTCATGGGTACGCGACTGGGAGACGGAAGAAACGAGCGTATCTTCCATGATATTGCGTTCCGATGCATCGTCGATCGAAATTGAGATCTGACGGGGAGGGGCTTTGTGCACAATGGCCTCATCAGGGAATAGCGTATTGTCCGATGTGATTGGCGTCAATGTCGAAGGATGCTGTGTATCAGAAACAAAATGGAGTTTGGGGTCGTTGATGGCAATGCCTGGCTTGCATAGATCGCGGCTGATTTGTCCGGCATCGCCTGGGAAGGGTTCAAAATAGTTTTGCAGGACACTTTGTCTTTCTTGAGGGGCAACATAAGGCCCTAAGACAGTGAGTAGGTCGGCGAGGGCGCGAATGAGCTGTGGGTAATTGGATAACCGACGTGATGGGCTCGTAGCGAGCGTCGCATGGAAAAAACTCATGAGCGGCAAAACGGCATCATCATGAATGTCGGATTCGATGAGGATGTCACCCATTGAAAACCACTGCGGTTCAGTTTCGTCGGGTTGATATTGTTCTGTCAGCAGGAGATAGAGGAAAGCGGATAGGGCATAGATATCACTATAGCTGCCGACTGTTTCATTTTGGCGCCATTCAGGGGCATTAAGTTTGTCGTCGAAGCCAGATGCGAGATAGTATCTGCGTCGCATGGCGGCTTCGATGAAGTGGCATACATTGACGGTGCCGTCTGGTCGAACGATGATGGAGGTTGGCATGACCGTGTAATGGGCCAGATTCTGGCGGTGGGCGGCATCGAGGATACGGGCGGCATCAAGAATAATTGAAGCATAAAAATTGGGTGTCACTTTCAGGCCACCGCTCTTTTGCATTCCCGAGAAGTCAAAGAGCGAGAGGAAGGTTTCATCGAAGGGGAAAGTGACGAACGTGCCGTATTGTTCGCTTGCGCCGATTTCATAGACGGGAACGATGCCCGGAATTCGGACACGCGCCTGTTCATGGCATGCCACTTCGAACACCTGACGCACTTCATTTGTCAAAGCAATATCCTTCGTCAGTGCTTCGAGCAGAAACCAACGGGAAGGGTCGTTTTGAGCCGTCACCAGGAATTTTTCGTAATGTGGAGAAGAATCAAAGACTTCCCGAATCACATACCCTGGAAAATAGAGGTGCTTGTCGTTCATGAACAGACCGTTTGTACAAACCAAAGAGAATTGTGTTATAGTGTTGACACAATCTACAAACTTCTGAATTATATCATTGATGTATAACAAAAGTCCAGGTGAATGCCGTCCGTACATTCTTTTTTGTCACCATGGGGGACGGTAACACCAGACACCTAAAATTAGCAAAAATAAGCATAATTTGTGCCATAAAAAAATCGAATACATGGTTTAGGTGTATTGCGTGTGGTCTATGGTGATCTTTTTTTGCGAATTCACGTTTTGGGGGCGTTGCGGGGGATCCCCCGCAGAGGGGGTAGGGGCGTATTGGCGCGGGCTATGTCGCATACGCTCCATACGCCCTGCGGGCGCGGCTATGTCTCTTCGTTCCATACGCCGCGCCAATCGCACCGTAGGGGGAGACGTCCCCCAAAAATGGAAATATGTTGGTGCAAGACCGTAAGTAGGTATAACGCGTATGTCGCGTAAATTATTCATGAAAACGAGAAAACGTACCCTGTAAAGTTGCAATACCCATGTCAGGTGTGATAGAAGAAAGTATGTTTTTGGGTTGAACCGTGGGAACGGTGACAGCCTGTTATCAACTTCAGCCAAAGGAATTAAGAAGGTAAATGAGGCGGGGTCAGCAAAGACCGGGCGCACCCGGTGATGACAATCAGTACAGAATCAATAACCAGATTCGCATTTCGAAAATTCTCGTCATTGGTCCGGACAACGAGAAACTTGGTATTATGACGCCGGAGGAAGGGCGTTCCATTGCAGCGGAGCATGATCTTGATCTTGTCGAAGTTGCCCCCAATGCGAATCCGCCCGTCTGCCGCATTATGGATTACGGCAAATTCCGTTATGAGCAGGCAAAGAAGGCGCAGAGTTCAAAGTCTGCACGCATTGAGCTGAAGGAACTCCGCATCCGCCCGAAGACGGACGACAACGACCTCGAGACGATGATCCGCAAGGCAAAGACGTTTCTTGCCAAGGGCAACCGCGTCAAAATCGTCATGCGTCTGCGTGGCCGTGAACAGTCACACGGTGAGATGTGGGTCGATAAGATGGTTGAAATCATCGACAAATTCAAAGATTGTGCGCAGATTGCCCAGCCTGCACGCGCAGAAGGCAAGATGATTTCTGCTGTACTCGAACGCATCGGTGGTGCTGTTGCTACGACGCCATCGTCGACGAACGATGAACCCGAAGTCATTGGCGACGATGATGATGAAGATTAAGCCTTTGTAAGCGCATGGTCGCTTCGGCTAGTTTGTGTCCTCCTCTGGTATGGGGAGGGCTTTTTTTTGCCCAGAATCGCACCATCGTAGGCCAAGATGCCGTTCGGCGTGATAGTGCTCATCTCATCAAAAGTGCGGAAAACGTGCGTAGGATGGGCTCATTGCGCTGTGGTGGTGGAACGACTGACATCGTCCGAATAGACGAAAATGAGGGTCGTCGGCCACGAAACCGTTTGGTTTTTAAGGTATGTTCTCGCCCATTGTGTGATGGCATCACACGATTCATTTGAGAGGTGCGCAGCGAGTTTATTGAGGTAGCTTGGTGTATCCCCCTGTGTGCCAAACCAACGTTCCAAGACGCTCGGCGTGATCGTCAGTGACCCCGCCAGTTCTTGCGTCCGCACACATAAGTGGGTCAGACCGGCGGTTTTGAGTGATTGTTCGACGTATTCGCCGTCAAAATGAACGTTCCATTCTGTCGCTCTGATGGCTTCTTCTGTTTTTTGCCAGGCATCGACAAGGCGTTTGTCCATGTGTTTGGCCGGATCCATGAGCTGGCAGATCATCGGTGTTTTCCACAGAAGGACGTTCGAAAACGCGATTTTGGCGTGGGGTGCTACGCGGTCGAGCGTGCGAAAAAAGCCAGGCAGATCGTGGATAAGGTGCAAGAAATTGCGACCGACAACGATGTCAAAGGTATGATCGAAATCAATTTCGCAAAAGTCGTCAATCTGCGCGAGCGAAAGCACGGTGGCGCGACTGAGTGGATCGCGTTTTTCGTTGAGGGCGATGAAGTTATCGGCACTTTGCGAGGGGAGAACGAGGCTTGTGACGCCGCCATCAGGACACTGTCTCAGCGCTTCGAAGGTGAGTAGGCCGCTTGAAGCGTGAATGTCGAGGACACGGTCATTTTTTTGAGGTTGTGCAAGGCGGAAAAGTTCGTCGCGCACCTCGGCCATGCGCTGTGCGCCGCCGTCGAAGGTACGCCCGATCCATTTGTCGAATTCACCGCGTCGTTCACCGTCAGCTAAGGCTTGTTCTTCGTAAAGGGCAATCTGAGCTTCGCGGTTGGCGGCGACTTTGTCATGGATGGCGGATTCGTAACCGATCGTCGTGGGGTGATAAAACACGCGTCCCTGCAGGCCTGTCGGCAGATATTGCTGTGCAACCCAGTGGTCGCGGTACGCGTGCGGATAAAGATAACCCAGGCCGTGTCCGAGGCCATCTTTATCACGGGAGGCATCTTTGAGGTGATTGGGAACGTCGTAGGATTCTTCTTTTTTGACCGTTGAAAGTGCATCAAAAAAAGCCATGGATGAATTTGACTTCGGTGCCGTTGCCAAATACAGCGTGGCATGCGCGAGATGATACCTTCCCTCGGGGAGTCCAACGCGGTCGAAAGCCTGTGCACAGGCTTCTACGACGCCAAGCGCATACGGATCCGCAAGACCGATGTCTTCACAGGCACTGATGAGAAGACGACGAAGGATGAAGTTTGGGGATTCTCCGGCTTCGACCATACGTGCAAGCCAATAGAGTGCGGCATCGGGGTCGCTGCCGCGGACGCTTTTGATGAAGGCACTGATCGTATCGAAGTGGGCATCGCCTTCTTTGTCGTATAAAATTGCGCGTTGTTGGATCGATTCTTCGGCGACGTCGAGCGTGATGTCGATGGTACCGGATTCGTCTGGTGGCGTTGTGGTGACAGCGAGTTCAAGCGCATTGAGCAGGGCACGGGCATCCCCGTTGGCCACATCGACGAGGTGGAAAAGCGCGTCGTCGCGCATGAGGACGTTGAGCAGACCATAACCGCGCTCTTCATCGCGAAGCGCCTGAAGCGCAATGCCACGCAGATCCGATTGCGTGAGCGGTTGAAGCTGAAAAATGCGCGATCGGCTGACAAGGGCTTTGTTGACTTCAAAATAGGGGTTCTCCGTCGTTGCGCCGATGAGCGTGATCGTGCCGTTTTCGACCCAGGGCAACAGAGCATCTTGCTGGCTTTTGTTAAAGCGATGGACTTCATCGACAAAAAGAATGGTCTTGCGCCCGACGAGCCCGAAATTCTGTTTCGCCGTTTCAATGGCTTCGCGGATTTCCTTGACGCCGGCAAGGACGGCGTTGATCGAGAGAAACTTCGATCGCGTCGTATTCGCAATGATCCGTGCAAGCGTCGTTTTGCCAATGCCAGGGGGACCGTAAAAAATGAGGGATGAGAGCTGATCGGCTTCAATGGCACGCCGAAGCAGCCGTCCCTTTGCGAGAATGTGAGCTTGTCCCCAAAACTCGTCGAGGGTACGCGGGCGCATGCGTGCAGCAAGCGGTTCTTGTCCGGTCAGCATTTCCGGTTTGCGCTTTGGCTGGTCAAACAATCCTGGCATATTGCGTTTCCCAATCATGGAAGCCGAAACCTTCCCTGCGCTTTGTCTGCAATGAATGTGGAAGGTTATCGACGAAAACAGCGGTTTCGCTTAAAGCACACGGTGGTGGGGATATGCCCTTAAACGACATGTCAATAAGACTTCATTTCGCGCGGCCCGAGGTTAATTTTTTCGAGCGTATAGTCGTCGAATGTGCCGGTGCATTGGTCTTCATCTTTGATCGTCAGGCGCATGGCTGTGCGCACGGAGTGGTGCCCGGAATTACCTGCCGCACCGGGGCTTAACCAAAGCACAGGATGGCCGTCAGGCATTTGGATGTTCTGAACCCACCAGCCATGGTAATGGCCAGAAATCAAAATATCACACGGCTTTGTGAGAACGCGGGTATAGAGATCACGCGCAGGATGAACGATGTCACCGGCATTGTGAACGATCGTGATGCGTTTGCCACCGCGGACGATGTGGACGATGGCGTCTGCTATGCCAAAATCATCGATGTTTCCGCGAACGGCGACAGTCGGTGCCACGGCATTGAGCGTATGCAGCACCATATCGTTGCCGATATCGCCAGCATGAAGGATGCAGTCAACATCCTCAAAAGCATTGAGAAGCTGATTCGGCACATCGCCGTGTGTGTCAGAAAGAATGCCGATTTTCATCTTGGAACCCCGAACCGTGGTTATGGTCTGCAAAGGCTGCAGCCATTGTGGGCACGCCCATCCTTGATTTCGTCTTCGGTCCCGCGTCGGATAGCGATGACTTCGATGTCAAAATGGAGCTGTTTGCCCGCGAGCGGATGGTTCCCATCGACATAAACATTGTCGTCATCAATGCTGACAATCCAAAGCGGAAATGGTTTTCCGTCGTCGGATTTGGCCATCATACCAGCGCCGATCTTAAACTGCGTGCCTTCGGGAAAAATGGATTTGGGTACAGCCTGGGGTTCGCCTTCGCGTAAACCATACGCGTCTTCCGGTGTCACATCGCAGTGAAATTGTTCGTTGAGCTTTCGGCCTTCGAGGGCTTTTTCGAGTCCCTTGAGGATGCCGCCATGGCCGTGGAGATAACGAATGGGATTGGCATAAGATGCGTTGTCGAGGACTTCACCGGTATCGTCGCACATCACAAAAATGAATGAGACGACACAATCTTTTTCAATCACCTGAAGGGATTCAGGTTTTGTCTGTGTTTGAATGTCTGACATATTTACCTGTACTGCACGTCAATGGTTGTTGGGTGCGGCATAAACCGCCCATTGGGATGATAACATGCCTGCTTATTTCTATAAAAAAGAAAAACGCCGATTAAGAAAAGGTGAAAATCTTAAACCGGCGTTTTCATGATTGTCATTGCTCCCTTCATCAACGGGTTAAGCCGTTTTCAGAATGGTGGATGGGATGCGTTGCCATTGTCTTGGTTTCCTGCATGAAAGAAGCGTGAAACAGTGTCGATGGATACGCACCTTGGGATTAGAAGCCCATGCCGCCCATACCGCCCATACCGGCACCACCGGCAGGCATGGCAGGTGCTTTGTCATCTTTGGGCACTTCGGCGATCATGGCGTCTGTCGTCAGAAGAAGACCAGCGATGGAAGCCGCATACTGAAGCGCGGAACGCGTGACTTTGGCTGGATCGATGACGCCTGCGGCATAAAGATCTTCGTAAGTATCGGTGGCAGCGTTGTAGCCAAAGCCGTCTTTGCCTTCGCGGACTTTTTGAACGACGATGGAGCCATCGACGCCCGCATTTTCAGCAATCTGACGCATCGGTTCTTCGAGCGCACGTCGAACGATCGCCACGGAGAACTGTTCATCAGCAGGAAGTGTAAGATTATCGAGGGCACGCTGCGCTCGGATGAGAGCCACACCACCGCCGGGAACGATACCTTCTTCAATGGCGGCACGCGTTGCATTGAGGGCATCTTCGACGCGCGCTTTCTTTTCTTTCATTTCGACTTCCGTCGCGGCACCGACCTGAATGACAGCTACGCCGCCGACGAGTTTGGCAAGGCGTTCCTGGAGTTTTTCTTTGTCGTAATCGGATTTCGATTCGGCGATTTCTGCGCGGATCTGCATGACGCGGTTCTGAATATCCTCGGTTTTGCCACAGCCATTGACGATGGTCGTCGTGTCTTTGTCAATGCAGATGCGTTCACATTCGCCGAGGTCTTCGATGCGGGCTTCTTCGAGCTTCATGCCGAGGTCAGCGGTAATGACGCGGCCGCCGGTGAGTGCGGCGATATCTTCGAGCATGGCTTTGCGGCGGTCACCGAAGCCAGGCGCTTTGACGGCAACGACCTGAAGTGAGCCACGCATACGGTTGACGACGAGCGTTGCAAGTGCTTCACCGTCGATATCTTCGGCGATGATGAGCAACGGGCGGCTCTGTCCCGCGACTTTTTCGAGAATCGGAAGAATATCGTTCATGCTCGAAATCTTCTTGTCGTAGATCAAAATCTTCGGCTTGTCATATTCGACCTGCATACGGTCAGAATTCGTCACAAAGTAGGGCGAGAGATAACCACGGTCAAACTGCATGCCTTCGACGACCTTGAGTTCCGTCGCAAAGCCCTTGGCTTCTTCAACCGTGATGACGCCATCTTTGCCGACTTCGCTCATGGCGCGAGCGAGGATTTCACCGACTTCTTTGTCGGCATTGGCAGAAATCGTACCGACCTGCTCAATTTCATGATCGGACTGCGTCGGGCGTGCGATCTTTTTGAGTTCCGCCACGACAGCTTCCACGCTCTTGTCGATGCCGCGTTTGATCGTCATCGGGCTTTGACCAGCAATGACAAATTTGGCACCTTCGCGATAAATGGACTGTGCGAGCACTGTCGCCGTCGTCGTGCCGTCACCGGCGATGTCGTTCGTCTTTGACGCGACTTCGCGAACCATCTGGGCACCCATGTTCTCGAATTTGTCATCAAGCTCAACTTCTTTGGCAACGGTCACACCGTCTTTCGTGATGAGCGGGGCACCGTAGGATTTCTGAATGACGACGTTGCGGCCCTTGGGCCCCAGCGTCACTTTGACGCAGTCAGCAATCTGGTTGACGCCGTGGAGAATCTTTTTACGTGCCTGGGATTCAAAAAGTATATCTTTTGCTGCCATAATAGGAATGCCTTATAAATATTAAATATTGTTAATAATGTTTCGCCGTGTCAGCCATCTGCACGGCTTCTGAGCCGCATACGCTTAGTCAAGAATACCCAAAATATCGGATTCTTTGAGGATCATGTGTTCTTCGCCATCAATCTTGATCTCTGTGCCGGCATATTTGCCAAAAAGGACATGGTTGCCTTGCGCAACGTCCAATGCAACGCGCTCACCATTATCATTGTATTTGCCCGGTCCCACGGCGATGACGATGCCCTCGAGCGGTTTTTCCTGCGCCGTATCGGGAATAATGATTCCGCCGGCACTGCGGGTGAGACTTTCAACACGTTTGACCAAAACACGATCTTGAAGCGGACGAACTTTCATTTTTATCTCCTTTGCGGCAGACAGCTATCTGCCGGTTATCCTTTCCGCGGCGCATGCCGCGATCCAAACAGACTTCTTGTCGGGCGTACATCCCGAACGCGACAAAAGAAGGTAGGCACACCTGCCAAAGCGTCAAGCGGATTTTCGTCCTTCGCCTGAAAAAACGTTTTTGTGCGTCCAAATGTAGCTTGCGTGGGGCGCCGGCACGTTGTTGCCGGCACGCAAACGGGCTATTTCGCCTGGGGCTCAATACGCCCGTTTTGCCCGTCTATGCGCTGCGCGCATACGTCGGGCCTGGGCTAACGCTTCTTCGCATCATGCTGCCATCGTCAGAAACATTTCCTGGGCTCTAACGTGCGCTTGACGCAATGTGACAAAATGCATTATGAACACACGTGTTCGTCAGAACGAGCCAATCGAATAATAGAATGATGCCATGCGCAAATTCATAGACCCAAACAACGAGAGGTAAACATGTTGGAAAACAACGCGATGTTTGCGAAAACAGAGAAACGTGAGTGATCTAAAAACAATCAAAAGATGATGGCGAAGAAATGAA
>JAFOHE010000156.1 GCA_017421975.1 Pseudomonadota bacterium | reverse complement strand
GAAGAAGGCGAGCGTCTGAGTACACAGCCTGCGACACCAGAAAACGCCGAATCACCATCCGAAGTCTTTGAAGCACTTCGCGGTCAGTTCCTTGAAGAAGGTGAGCGTCTGAGTACGCAAGATACCAATAGTACAGAAGAAGCGACGTCCGAGGTCGCTTCGACGGCGTTTGAATCTCTCCGTGAGCAGATTCTTAGCGAAAGTACGCGCTTAAATAAAGAAATGGGCTATGAATCGTCATCTTCGCCGATGGATGATGAAGTGATTCGTGACTTCGCTTCGGACAACGTCGAAACGGTGACAGAAGAAGTTGCCAATGTTGTTGGAGAAAATCATGTGGCTTCGACTTCCGAAGTCGCGGATGTTGAGCAAGCTGGTAATGAAGATAACAAGGGCGGGTTCAAAAGTGCTGAAGCGGAATCGCTCTTTTCTTCGCTACAGGCTGAGATTAGCCAACCTGTTGAATCGGCTTCGAGATCGCTCATCGACAATTTGGTTAGCGGAACCCCCGTTGTTTCGAATACACAACGGCCAAATACAGTATCTCGTCCGCGTGCAGAGTCCGCTTCAAGTGAGCGCAATGCGGCTGTGAAAGTGGATAAGGCTGATCACAATGCGGACGAAGGCGTCGAAAAAGAGTCAGAGAAAAAAGATGATCTCGATCTGAGTGCACTTGTGAAAACGCAGGAAAGCTTGATTTCCAACAGCGGTAAAGATGAGGCCAAAGATGCCATTGACCTGTCCAAAATGCCGAAACGCGAGAGAAGATCATTCAAAAGCGAAGAGGAAAATAATAATCAGAAAAAAGGATTTTTCGGTCGCCTCTTTGGTAAATAAGAAGATGATGTCGTGAATGTCGCCTGTTATGGGCGACACACGTCATTTTATTGTGTTTTTTGCTCATGCGTTGTCACAGGCTGTTTAGACGACGTATTTGCCATTCTATTTGATGGTTAAACGCTGGCATATCAAGCTGATGATACAGCCTTAACAATAGGGTGTGATGTGATTTTGTGTTTTTGGCGGATGCCATTGGCGGCTATCCCACGGTATTTATCGCTACCCTGGAATACGCCATGCGTGATAAAAAGCTGTGTTTTTTGAGGATTACATTTAACCGTCTGCAAACAGACAAGAGGATGCATACATGACAGTCATTGGTATTGATTTGGGAACGTCAAACACGTGTGCTGCCGTCGTTTTAGATGGGCAACCGCAGGTGATCATGGATGACAAATCCCATGCGACAATGCCTTCTGTTATGGCTTTGACGCGGCGAGGGCAGTTTATTGTCGGTCACATGGCGAGAGCACAGCTGGCTGTGACGCCCGAAACGACGATTCATTCTGCGAAAAGGCTCATCGGTCAGGTGTTCGATTCACCAGATGTCCAGTATGCCATATCGGCACTTTCTGCTAACGTTTGTCCTGATGAAAACGGTATGCCCGTTTTTGCCGTAGGGGATTTTCAGCTTTCGCCGATAGAAGTGAGTGCGGCTGTCCTCAAAAAAGTGCGTGTCCTTGCTTCCAATGTGCTTGGCGAGGATATTACGCGGGCTGTCATTAGTGTGCCGGCGCATTTTGATAACGTGCAGCGAACCTCGACGAAAAAAGCGGCAGAAATCGCCGGTTTTGAAGTTTTACGATTGATTAATGAGCCGACGTCTGCAGCGCTTGCCTATGGTTATGGTTCGAATGAAACGACGCACGTTATCGCCGTCTACGACTTTGGTGGAGGAACTTTCGATATTTCTGTCCTCGAAATCGGCGACGGCATTTACAATGTTCTTGCGACAGGCGGTGACACATTTCTCGGCGGTAATGATTTTAACAAAATTTTGGCCGACTGGCTCTTTATGCGCTTCAAGCAACGTACAGGCATTGATCTGACACAAAATCCGTCTTCAAAACAACGCGTGCTCGACGCCGCTGAGTTCGCCAAAATTCAGCTGTCGAGTAAGACTGTTTTTCAGGTCGAGATTAAAGGCATTGCAGAAAGCGCGAAAGAAACGCTCGATCTTGTCGAAATGGTGACGCGAGCACAATTGGAAAAGTTGTGTCTCCCGCTCGTCGAACGTTCGCTCAATATTTGTAAAGGCGTGTTCGAAAAAGCCGGTATCGATAAATCGACACTCAATGATGTCGTCCTCGTCGGTGGAATGACGAAAATGCCGCTCATTCGTGAAAAGGTTCAGGCATTTTTTAACAAAAAACCCAATGTCTCGATCAATCCGGATGAAGCTGTCGCTATTGGTGCTTCAATTCAGGCGGCTGCCCTTGTCAAAGAAGCACAAAACGTACTTTTGCTCGACGTCGTTCCGCTGACTCTGGGCATTGAGGCGGCAGCCGGTATTTTCATTCCACTCATTCCAAAAAATACGAAAATTCCCCACCGTGTCACGCGCATCTTTACGACGAATCGCGATAACCAGACAAAAGTCAGTATTTCTGTTTATCAAGGGGAAAATAATTACTGTAAAGATAATACGTTGCTTTCGACTTTTGAATTGGTCGGTATTCGCGAAGCACCACGCATGGAGCCTAAGATTGAAGTTTCATTGAGAATTGATGCCAATGGTATTCTTTCTGTTACAGCCGTGGACGTTGATACCAATGTTTCTCAGTCGATTGAAATCGTGGATATGTCCACGCGTGCTGCAAGTGCTATGCGTGAGCAGGCTGAGAATTCAACGGCACCTGTGGCATCAAACAACACGCTCTTTTAATGTCAGTGCCAGGTTGAATTTTGGACAAAATCGTGATGATATCTGTTGATCGTGCTGTGATACCTTGTAGAACGAGGGGGTAGCGGCGTATATACCTTGTGATTGAGACGAGGAGACCGCGGCTCAATCACAAGGTATATAGACGCGTAGGGGGAGACTTCCCCCACAAAAATTTGCGTGTATGATCCACTTCATTGACTTCTTTGAGTGATAAAAACGCCATGATCGTAAATCTTGCTCAGTTTTCGAACCAAACGCAGACGATAATTAGACAGTTTTTGAATATGCATCCCGTGCCGCAGGTGCCGTCATGGATAGCCTGTGCCGAACAGTTGAAGGCTAAGGGACGTCATTTGGAAGCGGCTGTGATTATGGATCTGATTGCTGTCAAATATGGGCGCGATACGGCGCGGCGTCAGTGGAAGCAGTGTATGGGGGTCAATATCGGCGATTGTGGCAAGGGATCCGGTTTTGCGAGCAACGCTGTTGCTATGGGCTATGGGCCCGTTTTACTTATGGGTTCGCTCTTCGTCGGTGTCGGTGATCGCATCTCGGTCTGCCATATTCTCGAAGGTTGGAAGCCTTCCATTGATCTTGATGAAGTGCGTAAAACGGGACTTCGTCTTGCTAATGTGCGTCTTTCAAGCGCGGCTTATACGCTCGTCGTTGCTGTCGATGATACACTTTATACGATTGAAGATAATGTGCTTAAGCCAGTGATGACGTTTGAAAGAAAGATCATGGGTCTCTCCGAAGGGCTGGATTCGGGAGAAATTCTCGTTCTTGTGGCCGCTGTTTCGCCTGTGTTTGCGCCAGATTGTATTCTCGTGCGCGGCATTGGTAAAACCCCTGAAGCGGTACCTTTACCGAATGTACAGCAAAAGCTCTTCGGTGACTGTGTGGCCTATGATGAAGGTTGGGTAACTTGTAATGGCGGTATGCAAAACTCAGAAGTGCGTTTCATTCATCCCGATGGCAGTTGGGAAACGCGTTTTGCACATGAAAAACGCGTTTTGCGCGTGGCTTGTTCGGAACGTGGTCCTGTCAGCATTGATGCAGATGGACAGGCGTTTTTGTGGGATGGAGAGACGGTTATTGAAGATCGCCATTTTGCTGTGGATCTCCTTCCGCAGGAAGTGCTGGAACATATTTCGGAATATCAAGCGGGTGTTGATTGGGGGCGCGGTATTCTGTACTTGAATGATAAGGCGGAACAGATTGAGCATGTCGATGCCTGGCAATTATCAGACGTGGAAATCGCGCACAATGCATTCGTGTATCAGATTTATCCTTCGCGTTCCGGGTTGTGTGCGGCACTTTTGGGAGATGGCTATTTCCATTTTTGGAATCTCGAACAAAATTGTGTCGTCGCATCATGGCAGATGCCCGAACTGCTTGGAGAGGCTGAAGATTGGCGAACGCTACTCGATAATAAAATACGCCTTTCTATCGAAGACGATCCACGCATTCGCAAGATCGTTGTGGATGATATCTGAGTTTGAATACCATAATATGCGGCAGATAAAAGAACGTCATGCCGCTTCATTGTAAGTGCATACGCAAAGCATTTGGCGGAAAAGCAGAGTCGCTTTGCGTATGCCAGGCATCATTCGTGGATGCGGTTTTTTAACGCTTTGGCGCGAAGGCAGACTTTATTTTTTTTCATCTGGGGTATGGGGAACAACACGTTGGTTAACGCGTGGTGCAATGCCCGATCTTGATCCTTGCGGTTGGTGCGATGAGATGGAGGGTCGATGTCCAGATGGCATCGTACGCTGCGGCACGACAGGTCGTGCGGCAGACGTCGTTTGTGCGGATGGCTGACGCGCAATCGTCGGATTTGATTGCGTGGATGGGGAGGGGTGTCGTGGTGTTGCCGCTGGCATGGGCTGAACCGCCGGACGCTGGTTTGCCGCTGGCATGGGCTGAACCGCCGGACGCTGGTTTGCCGCTGGCATGGGCTGAACCGCCGGACGCTGGTTTGCCGCTGGCAT
>JAFOHE010000155.1 GCA_017421975.1 Pseudomonadota bacterium | reverse complement strand
GACGATCTGTCTGTTGAAATTCAGCATGGAAGCAAGGTTTCTATTGCCGCCGCTTGTTTCTCCATCTATGCCTTCCAGGAACTGAAGTCCAGATACAGGCGAACCATCCGTCATTGCAACAACTGCCTTGGCTCTACAGGCCCATGCGTTGTCTCTAACCGGTTCAATATATTTACCATTCGGCATGGGTTGTAATTTCAAGCCTGGATCAACCACTCCTTCTGTACTTTTTTCCGTATTATTGAACAAATAGTACATCATGTGTACCATGCCACCTAACGGTGTATTGCCTCCAGGGAGCCCAAATGACCTTAAATTATAAACTAAAGCCTCATTACTTGCCCTCACTGCCATAACTTCATCTGATGTGGTCGGATACTGCAATGGCGTCGGGTAGTTTATGTCTGCTCCCCATATACCACTATACTTATCTTTATCTGAAAGATTATTGAAACCATAAGTATAATATATTTTATTACCGTTACCATCTAAAGTTCCCTGCTCAAAATCTGGTAAATTTGTTATCTTCGTTCCATACCGATAGTTTGTTCCATTGTTTCCACTTGTTGCATAGTACATTGAAGCAAATCCAAACTTAACCGTATTAATATAATTAAAAATTACACCATCATTAATATAGCTAGCACTGAAATCGCTAATATCTTCACTGTTAAATCCATTAACAAGATTTCGCACGCTATATGAGCTACCGTTGTAGCTTGAACTAATCAACTTAGCCTCAGCATGACATGTACCTTTTCCTGAATAATTCCTTCCACAGAACCATACAGTTTCATAAGCGCACTTATCAGTCTTTTTATTGCATGTAAGCAGTTATCGAGGAAAGCGCGTTTGATTGTAGCTTATCGTCGCCGGATTAGCCAACTTTGCCTTTCCAGATAGTTCCTGAATCGCTTGCGTAAAACGCGTATTACCATCAGCCCCCATACTTCCATTCATCGAACCAGATGTATCGATTGTCATGAAAACCACAGGCAGAAGCGATTTATCGGCCTCCCCACCGTCTGCCTGGACAGAGGGCGTATGCAAGCTACCGACGACGCCGAGTGCAGTTAAAGTTACCAATAAGCTCAGATAATTTTTCTTTTTCATGGTTATCCCCTCGTGGATTCACCCTGGCGGGCTACGAGTTGAAGATTCTTCTCAGAATCTGTTCGTCACACATTTTGTGCGTCTGTCACCATACGATGACGGGCCACCTCCCATGCCCATCCGTCAACCTAGAGCATGGTCATTGTTGTTATGCCGTCATCATCGCCCAGCCATGGGATCGCATCATGACGCTTGTTTGTCGAAAACCGCTCCCCGGTCTTCAAAAGTACTCCGTTTACGTCACAGTTCTTCGAACTGTCGGACAAGACCCTTCACAGAATCTAATCCAAACTGTATCTTAGATGAATATAACTACAAATTGCAAGATTTTGAATACTTAAACTACTTTTTTATTTGCGTCACCACAGGGGCGTTGCGGGGCAGTTGCCCCGCTGAGGGGGGCGGGGCGTATTTTTCCGCAGATTACTGCGGAAAAATAGCCACGTGGGGGGACACTTCCCCCCTGAACAATCACACGCACCAAGCCTAAGTGCGTATCACGCGCTAAAAAACCTTGTAGGAGAAGCGAAGCTGGACGTACTGGTCGAGCTGCACTTTATCGATCATTTGGGCATCGTAGGTGAGTTTGAGTGAATAGGAGAGGCTTGCGATAGAAGAAATTCGGAAGGCGGCATCGAGATCGAGATCGACGACAGGGTGTGTGTAATCGACGAACGGTTCGAGGACCGAAAAGTCGGCTTTTAACGTAAACCACTGCACGGGTGTCAGTTCAAAATTCACCGCGGCTTCGGCCCCGAACTGGTACTGGGAATCGACGGGAGAAAGTGAAGCGATGCGTTCATCTTCATCAAGCTCTGCGACGACGAAGAGATCGCGCGTCAAAACATGTCGATAGGCGACGCCGACGCGTGCATTAAAGTTAAACCAGTAACCGAACGAGGCATCGAAGCGTGCGCCGGCCCCAGCTTTAAGCGTGACAGGCGAAAAGGGGGGACTAAGTTTGGTATCGAGCTTGTCGCTTTCGGATGATACGACGAGGCCTTCGTCATCGAGCGTTTGAACGGTATAGGATGATGCGAATTCCTGACGAGACGGCGCCATATTCGATTCAAAAGCGAAGCGGACGTAGGGTCCGAACCAATCGACGACGCGATAGGCGTAGAGGAGTTCGAGGTTAAGTTCATCGACGGTTGTGATAAAGGGTCGATCATCGACGCGAATGGATCCACCGATTTCAGCATTGAGTCGTGCATAAAAGAAATTTTTATTGAGGAGCATATTGAAGGACGACTCGACGAATGCGCTGATATCAAAGACCTGTCCATTGGCCTTACCGATCACGTTATCCGTGCTATTAAAGCGCACGGAGCCGCCAACGAGGAGATTCGCGTCCCACCATTTATCGGCATCATTTTGGTTTATGTCCTCGATTTCGCCGCCGCCGAGGATATCGCCGGTATCTTCATCCAAAACGAGCGTAAGGCGCGTCAATTCGCCGGGATGGAGATCGACAGTAATAAAATTCTTTCGCGCCTGATAGCCTTCGCCGACCGAAATGATCATATAGGAGCCAGGCCAGAGAATCCAAGTTGAGTACCGTTCCCCTTCGTTGAGCAAAGCGCCTGTTCCCAATCCAATGTACCCGCGATCAGGCATACTGATAATTTCATAATTGCCACGAATCATGGAACCGCGGTCATCGACAACCTTGACGAGGAGTCCAGACCATTCAACGGGAATCGTCGTTGTCGCGCCATCGACGACGTGGACATCAAACTCGAGCCGTTCCGCCGAGGCCATAGAACCGACGACGACAGTATAATCCCCGGGAGGCACATAAGCCACCGTACCGTTGTAGGCCTCACTGACGATATTATTCTCGGCATCGCGTACCTGAAACCTGGGTTCACTGATACCAGCGGTCATCGTCGGCACAAAAATGCCGCCGCGCGAGACCGTATTAAGCGATTTATCGGAAGCGAGCTGAACATCGGGCGGTTCCGAGAGCCATGTCTGGCTTCCTGCATGAGGATCAGCCGTGGCGAGGACATCGTTTCTCACATGACTATTCGTAATGTTTGTCCATTTTTCCTGCAATGGCGCTTTTGTGCTGCCATCCTGGGCCAAAGCCTCGCTTGCGCCGCATGCCAGAAGAAAAACAATACTCAGTGTACCGACGATCCGCTTCATCTTGGTCACCGTTTATTTTTGAGAGTCGCTTTGGGCACATCCTTAGGGACAGCCTGATGGGATGGTTCCTCGTTCACAGCTTCCCTTTCCTGGTTAAGGCTGACGGGCTCAATGTCGTCATGTCCGAGCGCATTATCCGAGTGTTTTTCCGCATCAACCTTTGAGCTGTACAATCCCACAGCCTTATCCATATCCGCGAAAGCCCGCGAGAGTTCGCTGTCCAATATTTCGCTCATCGCCTTGACGACATAGACAGGCTGATTATCGGCGACAGGATTTTTGACATCGATTTCATCACTCCATATCACAATCCCCTTCCCGGTGCTTTTGAATTCCGTGAGTGTCATACGCATGGCGATATGAGCGTACCATTCGGTATTGGAAGCATCGAGTTCCTCAATGGCCGTAATATCCACATCAAGCTCATAGTCGGGCATTTTGTCTTCGATTGTGAGCGTCACATCCTTAAAAATATTGGTATAACGCAGGTGTTTGGAAACGAGTTCCCGCAACATTTTACGTGGTTTGGAAGCCCAAAGTCTGTACCAATAATACTGAAACTCATAAGGATTGGAGCGATAAATAATTTCCTGTCGATCATACGCATTTGAAGTCGTAAAATTGCGGATTAATACGCTCGCATCATACTTTGGAGTGGCATAATGTGACTGTTCCCCCAAAGCATAATCAATGCTGAAATAGGTGCGTTCCGGCGTTTTGCTTCCAAAGCACGAAGGCAAAAGCACAGCGGAAGCGGCACATAGTCCGAGGAGCGCTTTATGGATACGACGTTTGAAAATAGATTTCATGGCAGTTGACGCTCCTTTTCGTTACGTCCAGTGATCAGGACAGAGGGGTCATCGACGAGGATTTGCGTAAATTCGTTAATATTTTCGACGCTCGTTTCGAGTTCATTCATAATACGACGAAGGTCATCGCGCATGCGGACAATCGTCACCTGCGTCGCCATGGCAAGTTCATTGACGCTCTCGATGGTTGCGCCCAATTCTTCCTTGCTGGTACGATTTTCGACATTATTCATCACGCTTCGCGTCGTATCGAGAAGCGTGTCAATGCGATGCATATTTTTGGCACTCATGATTTGTTGCGCCGAATGATTGAGAGTTTTGACGACATTTTGCACATCAGCCATCGTTTCGTCCGTTCTTTTGATCAGCGTACGTGCATCGACGACCATATCATTAATATTACTCTGATTAGATTCAAGGATTTCGTTAACGCGTTTTGTGATGCCTTCCACTTCGGTAATCACGTGCGCGAGTTTTTCTGTATTCTCGGTATTTGTAATGACATTCAGATGATCAATCAGTAGCTGAAGTCTGTCAGCAATATTGACGACCTTCGTCGTGATCATGGAAAGATCGGAAGCCGCGGATCGAATTTCGTCGCCTGGTTTGAGGCGCTTGCTTTCCTTAGTCCCGCCATGCATGGAGAGCATTTTGGTACCAGTGATATTGGCCATTTCCGGCACCGCAACAGTATCGACGGTCACTGGTGTATCATGATCGAGCGAAATTTCGAGACGTACCAACGCCGGATCATCGGGATCAAGCCGAACGCGCTCGACACGCCCGACGACGATATCGTTAAAGCGCACCTGACTTCCGGCCTCAAGCCCCCCCGAACTTCCCTGAAGCATCACGTAATACGGATCCCGTATTTCCATGAGGCTAGCGCCGACGAGATAAATGAGCGTGATGACGATCACAGCCGTTGAAACGATTAAAAATATGCCTAATCGCAGTTTCTGCGAACGCGTTGCTGCCATAATTCTTTATTGCTTTCCGAGTTTTTCCCAAAGGGATCCAATACCCGCGTGTCCGAGGCTGGGCGCGCGATCGAAAAAATTCTTTACCAACGGTTCTGACGACTGAAGAGCCTCGTTGAGCGGTCCATCAAATTTGACATACCCCTTATCGAGCATAACAATTCTGTCGGCAATTCTTCGAATACTATCGAGATCGTGTGTGACGACGATGAGTGTAATGCCGAGTTCGTTTTTTAGCCTAACCATCAGGTCATCGAGATCCGCAGCCGTCACGGGATCAAGGCCAGCGGACGGCTCATCGCTCAACACCAACTCCGGTTCAAGAATAATCGCCCTTGCAAAGCCGGCGCGTTTGAGCATACCACCAGACAATTCCCCTGGCAGCAAATGCACCGCATGCGTCAGTTGAACCTGGGCAAGTTTATGATAAATCAGTTCAACGATGACTTTATCACTCAGATTCGTATGTGCCTTGAGTGGTATCTTTAAATTTTCGAGAATGGTCAATGAATTGATCAAACCACCATTTTGATACATAAACCCGATGCGCGCCAGAAATTTCGAGCGTTTATCGCCTTCGAGCTCATTGACATTCTCACCGAGTACGCGAGCCTCGCCACCTTTGTGAGGGACGAGTCCGAGCGTTGCGCGAAGAAACGTTGACTTGCCACATCCGGATCCGCCACAGATACACGTCACCGTTCCACGTGCAATTTTTGTCGTGATATCATGGAGAATTGTCCTTTCTCCATAACCGACAGCAAAGTGTTCCGCTTCAACGACGTATTTTTCAGGATTCGTCTGCATGGCAACTCACTCTAGATAACTTGATTTCCTCGAAATCGTCCACCCGAATAACGCTATCACCCACCAAAATAAAAGATAACACTAAAGACGGCATCAGCAATGATGCATGAGAAAATACTTTTGACAACGCTCGAAGTCGTCACGCGCCCGACGGCTTCCGAACCACCGTAAGCGCTAAATCCCTCGTAAGCCGCCACCCAGACGATAATCCAGGCAAACACGACGCTCTTTAGAAGGGTGACGAGGATATCTTTGACAAACATGACCCCCATCAGTTCATAGAAAAAAGCCGTTGGACTCAATCCCATATACAAGACGGCAATGAGAAATCCGCCGAAGATACCGGCACAAATCGAAAAAACCGTCAAGCCTGGAATCGTCAATGTAATCGCACGAAACTTAGGTACGACGATATATTTGACGGGTTCGAGTCCCATGGTTCGAATACCAGCGACTTCTTCATTGATGTTCATTGTCGCAATTTCTGCTGCGATGGACGCCCCGCTTCTGCCTGCAACCAAGATGGCAGTTAGAAGTGGTGATAACTCACGCACCATCGAAATACCGATCATATCCGCGACAAGAATATCAGCCCCAAACATTTTGAGCAAAGATGCTGTCTGAAGCGCAACGACAGCTCCCACGAGGAAAGTCAGAAGCGCGATGATGCCGAGCGCATCCAATCCAATGCGAGTTGCTTCTTCAATAACCGCGCCACGACGCACACGTTGTGTTCTTTTTTCACCGCCGAGACTCCATATCACGGTATCGGCCATAAGCTGTAAAAAAACGACACATTCTTCTTTGAGCTTGAGAAGCCATTCTCCTTTTGCAGCGACCCAGTCTCCAAACGTCTTGGGTTTGGGTGTATTGCCAACAAGCCACAGAAAACTATCCAAAGCCTTTGCAATCTGCGGCTGAGCACCCAAAACACGCACCTTCATGCCGCGTGCCTCACATTCTCGCTGAAGTGCCGATATAAAACCACATCCCGTCGTATCGATACGCGTGACCCCCGCCATATCAACCAAGACACGCTCCCCCGTTGCCTTATCCAACATACGAAAGGCTGATCCCGTTTCTTCTTCGACGGCTTCAAGACACAGATCGCCTCGCATCACAAGGCAATAATCCGCGTCACGTTTTTCTCCCTTCAGCTCAAACATACACTCATACGCTCACACTCCCCGTCCACCTTTATTGTAGCAGAAACTCCCACATGGATAAAATTATTTCATATAAAACAATATGTTTCATGTCACGCTTTTACCCACAGGGAATGTGTACCCCCACCTGCATATCTGAACTTCCATGATATTGCACCAAAATGGTGTGTTACCCAAGCCCTCGTCAATGCATGGAACGGACGTTAGGTGACAGGAGCAACCAGATGACTGAATCGTTACGTTTCGTGAAACACTTCAATCCGGTTTTTAGATTTTGCCGTCATCACGGCACCAAAACGCACGGGTATACTGAATGCGTAACACAGGCGACATAAAATCCATCGATTAAATTTCATGGTTTCCCCGACTTTCCTAGTTTCCCGCCCCAGAAAGCCACTTCACAGGAAAGTTGCATAAAGCCGCCGCCATCGCAGAATGGTTACATAATGTAACCATTCTGCCTAGTTTTCCTGACGACGAAGCACAAGAACGCGTGTTTTATCAATCGCTTCAATCGAAAGCGCTGTCGCACGTTTGACGAGGATATATTCATCCGGTGCCAATCCCACAACAATGGCGAGCTTACCGCGTTCAAGCAAAATGGAAGCAACGTCACTCAGACAAAGACAATCGATGTATCCATCTGGCGTTGTAAAATAAAACTTCTTGCGCCCACTCAGATGAACGAGGCTGGCATCCTTATATAGCCGTGCAAGTTGTTCCGCATCTTTCATAGAGGGAAGCCGTGTATCAGAAGCAACGGCGAGCTCTTTTTCACGATTGTCAATCTGTTTTCTATTTTCACCCGTTTTAAGCTCGTGATGCTGCTGCTGTTTTTTGGCGCGTTCGACCTGACGCGCCTTTTTGTCATTCGTAAGCCCTGCTTTTTTCAATTCATCAAGCATCGACATAATTACATCTCCTCAAGCGTCTCAATCCCAAGAAGACCAAGTCCCATTTTGAGAACGCTTCCCAATGCATCGACCAAAGCAAGTCGTGCCTGACGAACCCTTGTGTCCTCACACGTCAAAATAGGATGTCCTGCCTTATCCGTGAAAATAAAGGCAAACGTCTTACAAAGATTAAACAGATATTCTGCAATTTTCGATGGATCGCTGTTTTCCGCTGCCCACGTCACAGCCGAAGGACACTGCATCAACATCATCAGTACTTTCTTTTCTTCAGGCGTGGAAAGCGCACCCAATATCGCATCATCGACGATAGCTTGATGCACATATCCTGCTTTGCGAAGAATCGAACGCGTCCTGGCATAATTCATTAAACAATAGGCCCCCGTTCTTCCCTGAAGATCCAGAGACTTCTCAGGATTAAATTCCATCCAGCTCGTCGGCGTGATATTGAGCAAGAAATATTTCAACGCTGCGAGTGCAATCACCTGCGCACGACGATCGACCTCTGCTTCATCCGCATCCGCATAATGTTCGCGATCCGCTTTGTTATCCATTACCTCATGAACGAGGCGTGCCATCTCAATAATGAGATCATCTGTATCAACGACCGTTCCCTCGCGGCTCTTCATACGCCCGTTCGGAAGCGTAACCATTCCATAAGAAAGGTGTTCAAATCTCCCTGCAAGATCAGGGCGAAGTTGTGCCAAAATACCAAACAACACCCTAAAATGATGATTCTGTTCATCCGCCACAACATAAATCATCTTATCATAATGATAATCTTTATACCGCTCAATGGCCGTACCAATATCCTGCGTAATATAAACGCTCGTACCATTCGAACGCAAAACGATCTTTTCGCCAGACAATCCCTTAATCTTTGAAAGATCAAACGCCACAGCACCATCCGGGAGACGATGGAAAATATGGTCAGAAAGTCCCGCTTCGATAATGTCTTTGCCAAGTTTATACGTTTCACTCTCGTAATAAAGTTTATCAAAG
>JAFOHE010000154.1 GCA_017421975.1 Pseudomonadota bacterium | reverse complement strand
TGAATCACCTTTGCCATTCTTCGTCGTGCATTGAAGAATCCCAGGCTTGCTGTGAAGCGTTCGGGCGGCTAGCCGCATCAAACAACTGAGAAGATTTGATGTGTAGGATGTGTAGACTAATCCTACATATCGATTTTCCCTCGCCAAAGCTTAGGATTATGCTATACTAAAGAAGACGGCTTGCCTGTCCTTTGGCTCAAGTGAGGTGTGCCATGAAAAAAAAATCGAAACAACCCAAATATGGAACGAAAGACAGCGTATTTACGCATCTGTTTTCGATCCCCAAGTACCAGTTGCAACTTTACAAAACGCTTCATCCCGAGGATAAACGCGTCAAAGCTTCGGATATTGAGACCATTACGAAAAAGTGCGTCGTAGCCCAACACGAACACAATGACCTTGGTATTTTGGTCAAGGACACGCTGATGATCCTCGTCGAAGCACAGAGTTCATGGTCGCCCAATATCGTGATTCGGTTGATGTCTTATGCCGTGCAAAGTCTGATGGACTATTTTGAGGAACGCGAAGTCTTTCTATACAGTAACAGCAAAGCTGTGTGCCCGCGGATAGAGCTTTACGTCATTTATACCGCCCAACGGAAAAACGAACCTGAAACGCTGACATTCAAGGAGTTATTTTTTGCAGCCAACGAATGATGCGATCTAAATGCTACTGCACATGTGATTTATTATAAAACAGACAAGACAGATATTATTAATCAATACATCATGTTTTGTCGTGTGTTTAATGAACAAATCAAACTGTTCGGCTATACAGACATCGCACTCAAAGAAACACTGCGTATCTGTCGCAATCAAGAAATACTTACGCAATATATCATTCAAAGGGAGTCTGAGATTATGAATATTATGACTGCTTTATTTGATCAGGACTATATTACCCGTATGTATGGGGTCGATCAAAGACGTGAAGGGATTAAAGAGGGAAAAAAAGAGGGAAAAAAAGAGGGAAAAATAGAAGCCGCACTAAAGTTGATTAAAAAAGGGATGGATATTGATTTCATATCAGAAATTACGGATTTGTCTTCCGAAGAGATTAAAGCGTTAGCCAAACTGGATAATCACAAATAATATTATGATCACAAATAATATTATGACTGCTTTATTCGATATATGGATTCATCACCCATTGACCGTCCAACAAAACTTCATTTGGTCGATACTGTGCTTTGTAGACCATTTTTCGACAAGCCTTAATCCAAAACCCCAAATAATAATAAGGTATGTCGTACGACGAACATAACCGAATCTCGGCTAAAACCGAAAAAACACCAATCGAGCGCGATGCATACGCTGGATCAAAAAAATGATACACACTCGAAAGCGCTCCCCCAGGAATAATATCGGCGATCGTGATGCCGACAAGATGTTCGTCAAGCCAATACTCTATTTCAGCTGACGACTCATGACGCATGTAAAGAAAACGTCTGAAACTGTCATAACCATCCGTCTCTTCTTTTGCCTTTGCATGCTGGAATGCCAGATACCGGCAATACATCTCGTATTTTTCTGGTGATGGCACGGGGCGCATGACGCGAACTTCAATATCGCTATTCTTATTCCAGATATGGCGCTGCTTCTTTGAAGCCTTAAACATCGCCACGGGCACGCGCAAGGGGAGACACGCACGACACGACGGACATGCAGGCAAGTAAAAAAAGTTACCACTATGGCGGAAGCCACTTTGAATAAAAAGCGAATGAAGTCCATTCGGCATCCCTCTCACCATCACTCCCTTTAGAGATTCCCGTGCATCAGGTAAATAAGAACAGTCCATCTCTTCGAGTGGTTCAAGGGACGATGTGATCTGATTAAAGAGTTCTACAATTCTGTCTTCATTCATCATACGACAACGCCTCTAGAAACGACTTAAAATAGTTTTACGATTCAAAGTTCCCCTCTATTAAAGAGGGGAACTTTGAAGGTGATGCGAGTGGAAAGCAATTTACTTTTTTCGATACGCATTTTCATCGATCTGATCCACCCGAATGGGAAGAAAACACCTAGGGAGTATACGGCTTGCATATACTAATATCGACCATCGATTTGGGTACGGCCATATTGTATTTTGTCGGCGTTCCCTTCGCAGGCCCCGTCGTGATCTCACAC
>JAFOHE010000153.1 GCA_017421975.1 Pseudomonadota bacterium | reverse complement strand
TATTTTTGTTCTGGGCATTGCTGCAGCTTGTCTTTATGGTTGTTCAGATGATGACAACACCCCGTCCTCACTCAATTGTGTGAATGGTCAGATACCCTCCTCTGATGGGAAAACGTGTATAGACAATCCATCCAGTTGTTCAACGGCCAGCGATTGCGGTGTCGGTTTTTGTGACCAATACGCCGCTGATGGATCCAAACAATGTTCCTGCGGCGATAATGCCGGCATGAACCCGTCTTCAAAAAAATGCGAATGTTTGACTGGGTACAAACAAAATGGACTGACTTGCATCAAGGACGGCTCGCAAGACGTTAAAGACTGCAAACACGGCACGTACGCCAATGGCGTATGTGCCTGCGAAAACAATTGGACTCTGGATGCGAATGGCACATGTACCATACAGGTCGATACTGAAAACGATTGTCCTACGACGTTTGTTTACCAAAACAACGAAGCCAAAGGCAAAGATGTCTACCTCATTGGCGATTTCAATGAATGGAGAAAAAACGATACTGCCTACAAGTTCACCGAAAATAATGGCGTTTTCACACTCACCATCATGGGTAAAGACAATGCCAAATTCGCCAAAGGTTCATCCACTTCATTCAAAATTTATATCGGCGGCCTGCCCGATGACCAGGCCTATCGCTCTGATGCTTCCTGCACATCTGGCGACGATCACAATTGCGCTCTCAACGTCACATGCGGTCAGACAATCACTATCAACGATAATAAAGAGAACTCCACCCCGAATCCCGACGAATGTATCACGACGTTTACTTACTACAATCAGTATGCAAATGCCGAGAATAACGTCAGTGGCGTCTATCTCGTCGGTAGTTTCAACGATTGGACAGAACAAGATCCAAATTACCTCATGACGACCGACGGCAACGGCAAATGGACAATCGACGTCAAATGGCCTGTCGGCACCAACGTCGAATATAAATACATCGTCTTTGATTGGGCTGACGATAAATGGAAAACCGACGCTGCAGATGGTACGAGCAATGGTGTGGCCAACATCACACAATGTGGCATGAAATTCCCTGGCGGTGATGGTGGTGGTTCGGTTGTCTCCGGCGGAGACTTCTGCGGACAAATCGACGATAATATGACTTCAGGCGGCAATTATACCATCAACGGCTCTGATCCCAATGCACAGATCAAATCCATCAAGGTCGAAGGACTCAACATTACCGTCGAATTCAAAGATACTCCGTCAAGCGTTCGCGGCGAACACAATCCTTCGCTCAACGGCAACAAAATGACGGTAACGGTCCCTTCCAACGGCAAATACACCTACTTTGTCAATGTCAACGGAAGTGAAGTCTATGTCCCAGTCTGGGTCGAAAAAGAACAGTTCGACTGGCACAACGCCTTGCTTTACTTCGCTTTCACAGATCGTTTCGTCAATGGTGACCAAAGCAACGATAAAAAATCTGGTACTTGGGAAAATTCTTCTGCAACCGATTGGTATGGCGGTGATTTCAAGGGTATGCAGCAAAAAGTTGAATCCGGTTACTTTGATGCCCTCGGCGTTAATACCATCTGGATTTCTTCTGTCAGCATGAATACTCAACAAACCAGTGCTGACAGCAAAGAAAACGCGGACGGGCAAAAACACAATTATTCCGCTTACCATTCGTATTGGCCAATCTCTTCTTTCATGACAGCTGAAAACAAGAGCGAGTTCGGTGATGTCAGTGCCATTGAACCACACTTTGGTACCGCAGAAGACCTCAAAAACCTCGTCGATGCTTGCCATAAACGTGGTATCCGCGTCCTCGTCGATTTCGCTGCCAACCACGTCCACAAAGACAGCCCCATGTTCCAAAAACACGGTGACTGGTTCAACGGGAATCTCAACGATTACAAACTCTGCGACGACGGCTTGTGGGATGACGCCTATTGGACTGAGCGTTGTTGGTTCTCTCAGGATCTCCCAGATATCAACTACGATAACGATTATGCCCGAAACCAAATGGTTCAGCATGCCATCTGGCTCATCAAAGAAACGAATATCGATGGTTTCCGCGTCGATGCTGTTAAACACATGAACATAAAGTTCATTCAAGAACTCCGCTCTGCTGTCGATCAACTCTTCAAAAATACCGGTATCATGTTCTACATGGTCGGCGAAACCTTCGTCTATGAACATGATCTTCTAAACAAATACATTGGCGACGACTTGCTCCACGCGCAATTCGACTTCCCACTCTACGGAAAAATCGGAAGCGTCCTCCGTGGAAATGGGCTGTACGATGCCATTCACAATGGAAAAAGCGGTTATGATGGCGGGTTCAAATCTGACCTCATGGGGACATTCATGGGAAATCACGACGTCGCACGTGCCATTTCCGTTGCCGCCGGACAAAATGAAAGCAAATGGGGGTTCAACGCCACACCAACCGAATGGTATGCTTATGATCGCGTCATGGCTGCATGGACGATTCTCCTCACACAACCTGGCGTTCCTCTCATCTATTACGGCGATGAATACGGTATGCCTGGTTCCAATGACCCCGATAACCGCCGCATGATGCAGTTTGATGGACTCAACGAACAGCAGCAAACTCTCTTAGGCTTCGTACAAAGCCTCGGCAAAATTCGTAAAACCCACAAAGCCCTCAGTCGAGGCACGCGCGAAATTCTGGGACTGCAAAACGGTTCAAGTGACAACAGCACGGTGTGCTACAAAATGTCCTACGACGGTGAATCCATCATCGTTGGTATTGGCTTGCCTGACAACAGTGGTCACGGCCCAGGCGTCTGTGATCTCAAACAGGATTACACGCTCGTCAATCTCTTTGATCCTGATTGCAGCGAAACAACCACGCGAACCCTCGATCTCTCGACCAATAAATTCCAGGTCTGGCTCGTCAAATAAATTCTGCGCCCTTAAAAGGGCGCCAAATGTATAGTGATTCTCACATCACAAAGTCCCCATCACCATTAATCTTTACAAACACATGACTTGCCTCATTTTTTCACCTCAAGTGAAAAATTGAGGCAACGGGGATCAAATGAATCTCACTGATGACGTCGAGGCGTCGGTGGACCATAAACACCGCATGCGGGACATTTTTTGTTCGATTTTTTAAGAACTTTTATTTTTTTATTCGTCGATTCGGCATTCGGTGCATCAAGATTATCATTTTCTTCCGAAGACGCTTGTTCAGTTTTAGTTGCGCCTGCTACCCTTTCAGGTAACGCTTCCTCAAGTGCTTCCTTTTTATCCGCACCTTCTTCTACACCCGACGAAGATATCCGATTGACTTCATCTTGAATAATTGTCTTATCTTCCACTTCATGATTCTGCTCTTGCGAAGCCCCTTGCACAACCTGTCGTCCATTATCAACAGGATCAATACCTTCATGAAGAATATCAGCAGAGTATGTCATATCATCATCATCAAGCGCCGGCGGACCATACAAATCCTTTGCCTCATTTGAATGACAACTCATGGTGACCAACGGAGAAATAATGGCACTCAGAATCGCGCCCAATCTCTTCAAAAAACCAAATCCACGCATGCCGCTCTCCCTTGACGAAAATTCAGTAGACTTGGGGAAACATCATCTACAATGATAGCTCCCCTATTTTCTCACGCCTCCAAATGGCTCGAAAAATCGAGTTATTGATTCAGAATTCCCTTCCATCCATTCCATTTAATGCATCATTCATGCCTCAACCGATTGTTCTTTTACTTTGGCAGAGTCATGCGGTTTCTCCATTTGAACTGCCTTGACATCACACTTTTCTTTATCTTCAACCATGATTCTGTCAGTCTTAGGTTCTACATTTTCTTCGCTCGTCTTCGGCTGCACATCATCCTCTGTTTCAGGCGTATTGTCATCAAAATCAAACACGCCCTGGTGAATATCATAATGATCGCGTTTATTCGCATGATTGCGACAATACTCGCGATCCGCCTCCCATTCCACCTGAAACTGAACACGCTCCTGCTCTACTTCTTCCGCCTTTCGATCCCATGGATTATCCTCGAGATGGCTTGTAAATGCTGCGATTTCGGCACTTTTGCTACTCATGCGGCTATAGAGGCTTGCCGTTTTGGGAGCGGGTTGAAGTTTTACCACTTTGCGCGTCCATGGATCGAGCTTTTCAATCTGATGATACGCTTCAATCTCACCAGGTAAATCTTTGTTCGCAATCCGCTGCAAAATGGTCGATTGAATGACTGAGGTCAAAATGGCGCATAAAGGCACACCCACAATCATACCCATAAACCCAAATAGTCCTCCGCCAATAAGGATGGCAACAAGAACCATAAAGCTTGAGACACCGACAGAGTTGCCTAGGATTTTGGGACCAAGAAGATTGCCATCAAATTGTTGAAGAACGAGTGCAAAAATGAGGAAATAAAGTGCCTGCATAGGCGCGACACACCAAATCAATATCGCTGAAGGAATTGCACCAATAAATGGACCAAAAAATGGAATGATATTTGTGACACCCACAACGACTGAAATGAGCAAAGCATAAGGAAGATCCAAAATCATGGCGCCAATGTAGCAAATAACACCGATAATCGCCGAATCTATTATCTTTCCAATAAGGAAACCGCCAAATTTATCATCGACAAAACGTAAATTCTTCAAAATACGATTCGCCGTCGCAACATTAAAAAATGCATAAAAAATGCGTCTTGCCCTCGCTAGAATTGAATCCTGCGAAACCATGACATAGACCGAGACGATCAAACCAAGAAGGATATTTTTCAAAAAAATAAGAATATCAACGACGCTACTCGTCACTTTCGAAACAAGGCCATTAAACTGCGGTGAAAACTGGCTTGATATCCAATTTTGTCCCGTCGCCAAAATACTCGACATAAACTCCTTCGTCGATGTATCCAAAGCATAGCGATCCACAAGACCTGCATACCAATTCTGAATATTCGTCGAATACGCCGGCACGTTGGCCACGATATTTTGCACACTTCGGACAAGTTCGGGCAAAAGCAAAGCAAAGAGTGCATAGACAATGAGTAAAAGAAGAAGAAGAGACACGATCGAACACGACAAACGAATGACCGAAAGTGCTTTCTTACCTGGTGTCCGCTTGCGCTTTGCCCAGATTTTCAAAAGCATTTTTTCCATGACGAGCATCGGCGTATTGAGGACGTAGGCGATCACAAAACCGTATAGAATCGGACTTAGAATACCAAAAAACTTAGACAAGCCTTGTGCAACAGTCTCACTGCGAAAAAGCAAAAAATAAACAAACAATGCCGCTGCAAGCACGACAAATGCTGCAATACCAATACGTTTTATCTTGCGTGTCAGATGTTCTTCAGCCATGAAACGTCCCTTCTATTCAAGCTCTAAGACAATCACATGTCGCTCAAGCAGACAATCGTCTACCCTGGATGCGTTTCTATCACAATCCACCGGCCAAACAAGCAAAAATCTAGGTTCCGGTCACAAACGGTAACGATTAACCCAGAATGAGATAGCAGGTATCCTTTTTGCAAATCCATCTCATAATCCAAAATAGCCTTCCACACATGATGTGTTGCCAAATCCCTTTTCCTTCTTTGGGAAAGAGAATAAAAGAAACAGAGGGCATGAATGGCACAAACATTACCTCAAAAACTAAGTCTAGCAAAAAAGCAGATACACCGACATATATGCATTGTTCATCAGATTATACAAAAATTGTAGCAAAAAAAATAG
>JAFOHE010000152.1 GCA_017421975.1 Pseudomonadota bacterium | reverse complement strand
GTTTCCTCTGCTTTTTCAAACCACGTTTTACCGTGTTTCTACATATATAATTATATATATAAGTTCATATTTTGAATTATAATTTATTCCATTTTTCTACGCTTTGTGCCATAATCTGCCAACCGCAAACAAGGCCACACATAAAACCTTTTTTCCGTTAAACCCCATTTCCGTGCTATGATAGTCGCTATGCGGCCATTTTTTTACCGCAGATTCCAATGGATCCTTATCTTATTCGTTTGGAGCAGAATTTTATGACATCATTAACCCTCAAACAAGCCGTCGGCCAGCTTTTCATCGTTGGATTTGAAGGCACTCGGCTTCCCATACCGCTCACAGGCGCCCTGATGAAAGATGAAGTCGGCGGTGTCATTCTCTTTCGACGTAACATCACCGATGCCGCGCAGCTGCTTGCGCTCACGCAGTCCATTCGCGATCTCAAACTCAAATTTTCGCCATGGATCGCCGTCGATCAGGAAGGCGGAAAAGTCCAGCGCCTCGCCGAAAACGTCGGCCTAAGCAAACGCCCCAGCGCTGCAGAAATCGGCCGCCTCTCCGCTGACGAAACCTTCGCCTATGCACGCGATCTCGCCAAAGAAGTGCGCCACTTTGGCTTCAACCTGAACTTCGCCCCCGTCCTCGACATCCATACCAATCCCGACAACCCCATCATCGGCGACCGCGCCTACGGCACGACGCCACAGGCCGTCATCGCCCATGCCATTCCCATGATCAACGGCTTTTTGGCAGAAGGCCTCGTTCCCTGCGGCAAACACTTCCCCGGCCACGGCGACACCGACACCGACAGCCACCTCGACACCCCCGTCGTCCGCCACACGCTTGACCGCCTGCGAAACATCGAATTCAAACCCTTCGAAGCCGCCATCGAAGCCAAAATCCCCATGATCATGACCGCTCACATCGTCATGCAAGGCATCGGCGAACGCTTCCCATCCACCCTTTCCCCACTCGTTGTAACCGACCTGCTGCGCAAATCCCTCGGCTTTGAAGGCGTCATCGTCAGCGATGACCTCGAAATGAATGCCATCATCGACAACTACAGCTGCCTTAAAGCCGTCCTTCTTGGCCTGCGTGCCGGCGTCGATCTCTTCCTCATATGCAAGTCCCAATACCTCTGGGCCCCCCTGTGCAAACAAGTCGTCGAGGAAGCCAAAAAAGATCGTGAACTCGAACGCCGCATCTTCGAATCCGCCGAACGCATCCTCGCACTCAAAAACACCTTTTTATCCACCACGGAAGCCTGATAGCCCTTTTTTCATACCGCCAGTCAAATCGCCGACAGGATTACATTATATATATCTATATTATAGATGCACAGGCCTATATTATAGATGCACAGGCGATTTCTCACGAAATTCGCCTGTGCGCGTCGGCTTCTCGCTTCGCTCAATACGCCGACGTATAACATAGGCTTACGCGATTTCCCAAATTTTTCATACTTCTGTCAGCACAATAATTATATTGTGAACATAATTAATGAGATGACACTTTTTCATCTACCATTTATGGATTATGAAGTGCCATCAAGGTTGAGAAAAGGCTCAACCCCGTCTCATGAAAGCCACCCGCAACAGTCATTTATAATAAATTCCTATAAAAAATGAAAATGCATCATCACCGCTTAACCTTGACAGAGCACGCCCATTGCCGCGTATCGCCTATGGCGATAGCAGGCAAACGCGGCGGCGTATTTGGCGCACGCCAAATAGCCAGCCGCAGGCGGGCCGTATGCGCTAACAGCGCATAGGCCGCCCCATACCTTCCCCTCGCTTGCACCGATGTCCGCTTTCCAAACGATGCTTTCATCCACGGCAAAACAATGTCACGAGACTTGCAACATAAAAATATTGTTATTAAATTCAAGCATGTATAAAATATTCGGAATATCGAAATCCGTCATGACGTTACTCGCTGCGTGTTATTGTGCCAGGCCGCCGTTGTCATGGCTGACCCTATCACAACATCACACGTCGTCCGCCAGTGGCCGGCATTTTTGAGGGTAGTCATGCCCATCGTGTTTTTTACCCCCCCCAATCGTTCGGAGCTCCGATGAAGAAGTTTCTCATTTTTGCAAGTCTCATTTTACTTTCCATGAACGGCTGTGCCGGCAGCCAAACGTCCCCGTCAAGCGCGACGAACGACGCCGGTGCTTCCCTCGAATTCAGGCACACGACCATGTTAGACAGTTCGAATCCTTTTGCAAAGCCGAGTGCGCTTCCGTATGGCATCGCAGACTTTGCGCATATCAAGAGTGAAGATTACAAACCCGCCATCGAAGCCGGTATGGCGCAGCAGCTCGAAGAAATCGCCCAGATTGCCGATCAGACGGCCGAACCGACGTTCGAAAACACGCTCGTCGCGTTCGAAAAGACCGGCGAACTCCTGAAGCGTGCGGATAATCCCTTCTCAAACGCAGCTGCTTCTGACCTCAACGATGTCCTCAAGGCGACCGCAAACGAACTCGCACCCAAGATGGCGGCGCACAATGATGCAATTTATCTCAACGAAAAGCTCTTTAAGCGCATAGAGACGCTGTACAACAAGCGCGACACGCTCAACCTAGATGCCGAATCGATGCGTCTGCTCGAAGTTTACTATCGCAAATTTGTCCGTGCCGGTGCCAAGCTCACCCCCGAACAGAAAAAGGAAATTTCGGCCATCAATGCCGAATTGGCTTCGCTTGAGACGCGCTTTGGCCAGAATATCCTTGACGAAGTCAATGATTCCGCCGTCCTCGTCGATACGGTCGAAGAACTTGACGGCTTTAGCCAGTCCGAAATCGACAAAGCCGCAGCCGATGCCAAAGCGCGTGGTCAGGAAGGCAAATACCTGATTGTCCTCGACAACACGTCGATTCAGTCGTCCCTGAAGACACTCAAGAACCGCGCACTGCGCGAACGCATCCACAAAGTGTCCCTCAGCCGCGGCATGCGCGGCAACGCATTCGACAACCGTGCCAACGCCATCCGACTCATCGAGCTTCGCGCCAAACGTGCCAAACTCCTCGGCTACGATTCCTACGCCGCCTACGCCCTTGAAGACCAGATGGCCGCCAACGTCAAAAATGTCAACGACATGCTCTATGCCCTCGTTGCACCGGCCAAAGCGAGCCTCGAGCGCGAAGCCGCAGAACTTCAGGCCCTCATCGACGCTCAGAACGGCGGGTTCAAACTCGAAGCATGGGACTGGATGTTCTATGCCGAGCAGCTACGCAAACAAAAATATGCCCTCGACGACAACGCGCTCAAACCCTATTTTGAACTCGACAATGTCATTCAGAACGGCGTCTTTTATGCCGCCAATATTCTGTACGGCGTCACGTTCAAAGAGCGCCACGACATCGCGACGCTCAACAGTGATGCCCGAGTCTTTGAAGTCTTTGATGCCGACGGCAAGGCCATCGGCCTTTTTATCGGCGACTACTTTGCACGCGATTCTAAGCTGGGCGGCGCGTGGATGACTGAACAGATCACACAGTCGAAACTTTTGGGCCAGCTCCCCGTCATCGAAAACCAAATCAACATTGCCAAACCCGCCAACGGCGAAAAAGTCCTGCTCACTTACGAAGAAGTGAGGACGATCTTCCACGAATTCGGCCATGCACTCCACGGCCTCCTCTCGGACGTCAACTATCCCAGATTAAGCGGTACCAATGTGTCCAACGATTTCGTCGAATTTCCGTCGCAGTTTAACGAAACCTGGGCAGCGCATCCCAAAGTCCTTGCCAACTACGCCGTCCACTATGAAACCGGTGAAAAACTCCCGCAGGAGCTTCTCGACAAAGTCATTGCAGCCGCCAAATTCAATCAGGGCTACATGACCGTCGAGTATCTCGCAGCCACCATCCTCGACCAACTCTGGCATCAGATGACACTCGAAGAAATCGAAGCCATCAAAGACAAGGATTTTGCCACCGTCGAAACCGAACTCCTCGAAAAAGTCGGCCTTAATATTCCGATGACGCCGCCACGCTACCGCTCGACGTATTTCATGCACATCTTCGCAAACGGATACAATGCCAAATACTATGCTTACATCTGGTCAGAAGTCCTCGATGCCGATGCCGAGCAATGGTTCAAGACAAACGGCATGAGCCGCGAAACGGGTATGCAGTTTAGAAACAAAGTCCTTTCAAGAGGAAACACGGCTGAATCGATGTCACTTTATCGCGATTTTACGGGTCGCGAACCATCGATCGAACCGCTCCTCATCCGTCGTGGCCTCAAATAATCTACCTATATAATGGGATATAGTGCCGCCTTCTGGCGGTTTTTGTAGGCAGCGCTATTTTGCCGCCCACAAGGGGCGCCAAAATACGCGCTTGCCGTGCGGCTATGTGAACGCAATGCGTCACATACGCCGCACATTGCACAACAATGGGATATACATTCGCCAACCGCTACGCTTGCAATTGTGTTTTGTAGCACAAAAACAATGATTACGCATTGGCTCACTTACAGCTTTCTTCGAAAAAAACGGAAATTCAGACGATTTCAAATACATTATTTTAACACATTTTCTATGATTGTTCGTGACCCATATAAAAATGCACTTTATGCGCACACATTATTTTTAATACGCACGAAATTATATATATCTATAAAACGCATTTAATCTTTCAATTTTTATTAAAATATTAAATATCTATTTAATATTTTAATTCAGATACCCCATAAGAAGAAAACGATGAAAAAATTCCTTCTTACCCTCAGCATCCTGGCTGCGACATTTTCTGCTACAGCATGTGACGATGAAGACGGCAACAACAGCGGCGGTTCCGGCAACAACAGTACCGTGAACACAGGCGATCTCTCTGCAGCCATCGACAAATACTGCGCAAAAGAAGAAGAATGCGGCGGTCGCGCCATGCTTGAATGTTAGGCATCCAATCCCATCGATTCTTTTAGCGAAAACTGTCCTGCCCTCGTCACAGAGCTTTACCTTTGCATTGGCAACAAATCATGCGACGCGTTGGCGGACGAAAGCGAAAACAGCATGCCCTGTCAGGAGAAAATGGTCGCCGCTTTCAAAGCCAACTGCGTGACCATGGATGACGTCAGCGATGGCGATGAATCAAGTGAATGTATATAAGGTATCATGATACCTCTGATGATGTAACGCCCACATCGGGGGATGATATGCGCGACAACAGCATCTAGCCTCGCGTTGATCATGCTCCGTTTCACCGACATGCCTCGATGAAAACCTAACGCCCCGATTTGGGGCGTTTTTTTTACCCAATTGCAAGCCTAACACCCCGATTTGGGGCTTTTTTTTTTAACCGCCATGACCAATCACAGGGCGTTCCTCTGCTTCTTTTTCTGCGCTTTGACCACACAGCATGACCAAACACGCTCCTTTTGTATGACACCATCACTTTACTCAACCATCACAAATAATTTGACACATTCTTAATAAGAATGTACACATAGAAACACATGTTTCATTTTTCATCACATGATCAACAAAAGGAAAAACAATGAAAAGTTTCTTATCACATTTTGCCTTGTTGCAATGGCTTCTACGGGAATGAGCGCTTGCAGCGATGGCGACAAACTTGATGATGCCATCAACAGCTATTGCGGTAAAGCAAGTGAATATGTAGGCGGCACGGCGAAAAAAAGTGACTGCGCAAAAGCATATGCTGAGGATATCGATGACGATCTCAGTGGTGATTGCTACGATGCGATTGCTGACTATTTAGAATGTAGCGAACATGACGTGTTCCGACTTTCTTGCAAAAAAAGGCTGCAATATGAAGATTGCAATCATCAATGTTTACTGCCCATTTCATCACTGATACATTTGATCAATCAGAATGTTTTGTGTCAATCGTCACCAACTTTTCTCTAGTTTGGCACATTTCTTTCTTGTATCACATTTGTTTGAGTTCATCTCGAACATTTTTTTACGATTAGGCATACTGTAACCGCTTAATCTTTTATTTCAAAGGGTTTCATCCCCATTTCAAAGGAGAAAACGATGAAAAAATTCCTTCTCGCACTTGGTCTTGTTGCTATGGCTTCTATGGGTTTGACCGCTTGCGGTGATGGCGACAAACTTGATGATGCCATCGACAGCTACTGCGGTAAACTCAGTGACTGTATGGGTGGTCTGGTGAGCAAAAGCGAGTGTAAAAAAAGCACTGATGTTGAGGATGGCATCAGTGATGCTTGCAAAGACGCAACTGCGGATTATTTAGAGTGTGCAGCAACACTGGAGTGTTCTGCCATTATTGCTGAAACAGGTTGCGATTCAGAGGCTGATAAAGCCGCTGCTGCCTGTGGTGATGACGATGATGACGATTATGACGATGATGAAGCTTTAAGCTTTGATGATGATGACGAGATTTAATTGTTCCTCGCATTGAATGTCATCTATTCAAGCATAGACACGCTTTGTGTCTTAAACAAGAACCGCCCTCTTAAAGAGGGCGGTTCTTGTTGTTTTTGGCCAATCATTGTCCGTTTTGAGCAACACCCACAGTGACAAAAATGCCTCTTTGTCACTGTGTATCTCCGATGTTTTGGAGTAAGCACTGGTAAAAAATACCCCATCATTGGTGTAACGCTTGGTCACACTGGAATCCGTGTGACCAAAACGCCCTTGTGATGCATCGTGGGCACAGCGTCACCTCAGCCAACGCCATCAGGCGATGGGTTCAAAATCGGCGGCACCATGTTTGCACAATGGGCACACAATATCATCCGGCAGGGTATCGCCCTCATAGACCCAACCACATATTTTGCATACAAAGCCTTTTTTGCCTTCCGTTTTGGGTTTTGGCTTCACATTGTTCTGATAATAGGTATAGGTCATCGTCTCTGCCTGCGATATCGTTCTGGCTTCCGTAATGGCACATATAAACATGCCGTGTGTGCCGAGATCAACGTAATCCTCAACTTTTAGAGAGATGAAAGCATTGATGTATCGGGGCAAATAGACGAGACCGTTTGCCGAGCGAAGCGGTGTACTCGAAGCAAATTTATCAACGTTTCGCCCACTTTGGAAACCGAACGTCTCGAAGACTTTGAATGGTGCTTCAATGGACAGACAATTGACGTTCATAACGCCACTTTGCTTGATCACGTGATGAGAATAATTCTCTTTATTGATCGTGACCGCGATTCTATTCGGCGTATTCGTGACTTGTGTCACGGTATTGACGATCAAACCATTATCCTTTTGCCCGTCGTTAGAAGTGACGACGTATAAGCCGTACCCGATCTTGAAAAGCGCCGTCATATCATTTTTGGGGCCATTTGCATTCTTACGTCCGACATATTCCTGGCACAATTCCATGGCCAGATCATCAAGCTGTTTGCTGCTTTCGTCATTGAGCGCAGATTTGATCTGAACCATATTTTCGCAAAAAACGATGTTTTTGCTTTTCTCGAACATGGCTTTCATCGCTTTATTGGCCATTGGTGCCCAGGATCCATTTTCGATCAGACCAATTTTACGTTTCTGATAATTTCTGTCGATCAGATGATGGATAAATTCCTTCATAAATGGGAAAACATCGGCATTATACGTCGTCGTTGCAAGCACCAGTTTTGAACAACGAAACGCATCAGCAACGGCTTTCGACTGATCACAGCGGGCCAAATCATAGACGACGACCTTTGGACAACCTTCATTTTTCAATTTTTCGGCAAATCGTTCCACCGCCGCCTTCGTGTGTCCATAAACGGAAGTATAAGCCACGACGATGCCATCATCTTCCGCTTCGTAGGATGACCACGTCTGATAAAGACCGATGTAATGGCTCAAATTTTCCGAAAGCACCGGCCCGTGAAGCGGACATATTTTTTGTATATCGAGATTAGCCGCTTTTTTGAGAAGTGCCTGCACCTGGGCACCGTATTTGCCGACAATGCCGATATAGTAGCGGCGTGCTTCATCCTCCCAGGGTTCATCGACATCAAGGGCGCCGAATTTGCCGAAGCCATCCGCTGAAAAGAGTATCTTTGATTTGGCATCGTACGTCACCATGACTTCCGGCCAATGCACCATCGGCGCTGCCACGAACGTCAACGTGTGTTCCCCAAGTTCAAGCGTCTGGCCATCCGAAACAACGATACGTCTGTCCTCAAAGGCTTTGCCAAAGAAATTCTGCATCATCTGAAACGCTTTGGCCGATGCCACAATCGTCGCCTCGGGATAGTTTTTCATAAAAACAGCCACATTGGCCGAATGATCCGGTTCCATGTGCTGAACAATCAGATAGTCGGGTTTTCGCTGTCCCAAAACGCTTTGCAAATGGTCAAGCCATTCATGAGAAAAATGCTTGT
>JAFOHE010000151.1 GCA_017421975.1 Pseudomonadota bacterium | reverse complement strand
ATGAAGCTAAACTGCGAGTACCATACTGAAGAGGAAATCAGACAGATTATGGCCGAGCTAACCGGACAGGACGTCAATGAAACATTGAATCTCATTCCACCATTCCACACGGATTGCGGAAAAAACATACACATCGGAGAAAACGTATTCATCAACTCCAACTGCACCATGCAGGACCAGGGAGGAGTATATATTGGTGATGACGTTTTAATTGGACATAACGTTTGCATTTTAACATTGAATCATGATTTTGAGATTGAAAAAAAATCCGCTAAATCGCAAATAGAAATCGCCTTTTGCTCGGAGGTTTGTCATGAAGGCTTTTCACCATCTGTTCTTTTTTTCTGTCATCAACATACTCGTCACAGGATGTGCACAATATACGCAAGAGTCATCCTGCAAATCGGAATGTCTTGACAATACCGTTTGCATTGACGGCGAATGTATAGACAAAACACTCTTTTACCCCTGTCAAACAACCGATGACTGTAACAACGGAACAAAATGTATCAACAACCTCTGTGTTTGTGTCACCAACACCAATGAAACAAAACGATGTGCTGCCAGTGAAGTCTGTTGTGCAGAAACAGGCTGTACCAATCTCACTGACGACAACGAAAATTGCGGCATCTGCGGTTATGGCTGCGGTGAAGGACTAACATGTACGAATAAAACCTGCCGTCCTAATTCGGTATGCACAAACGGTGTTAAAAAATGCAACGACGCGTTGAACGGCATCGACATTTGCATGAACGGAAAATGGGTCAAAACTGACGAAGTCTGCCTCGACAATCAAATCTGCATCCAAAACCAATGTGTCGTCGAAACCTGTGATCCACCCTCATTCCGCTGCAAAAATGGAAATATCGAATACTGCAAAGATCACACGTTCACCACTTACGAAGAATGTACACCGCCAGATATCTGTGATGAAGAAACGTTGACATGCATCGAACCGCCAGAATGTGACACCGACACCATGGGCTGCACGGAGGATGGCAACATCAAACAGTGTATTGATTCCCATTGGGTACAAATTCAAAAATGCCCCGAAACCAAACAATGCAATCCAACCTCTTTTACATGTGTCGGTAATGCAACATGTGTTTCAGGTGAAACTGGTTGCGACGGCGTTGATCTCAAATCTTGTGTCAAAGGTCAATGGACGCGCATCAAATGTCCCGAGGGGAACATCTGTAGTCAAGGTGCATGCGTAGAACGTACATGCGACAATGGTGAAACTATTTGTGCCACCAATTCGATCACGGGAATGCACGTCATCGAAGTCTGCACCAACAATACATTTGTTATGAAAGATACCCCATGCATGAGCGGTGAAGTTTGCGTGATTGATCCTGACACGGGAAATGCCACATGCAAACAGGAAACATGCGCCAATACGTACGTTTGTGACGATAACACACTTATGAAATGTACGCAGGGTGAGATCACCGTATTCAAAACTTGCAAAGAAAGCGAAACATGTGACGCATCCATCCCCGACTGCGTCCCCAAATGCGGTAACGGTATCCTCGATGACGACGAAGAATGTGACAGCAATACCCTGATTGCGCCAGCGTATTCCTGTGCCTCTATTCTCGGTAGCCATTATTCCGGCACCGTCACATGTACGAGCGTATGCACCGTGAATTCAGAAGACTGTTCCGAAACTGCCGTCGAACCGCCGTCCATTACCGACTGGGATTTTGAACAGACTTTCAATGCCTTTGACGACAATTCGAGTTATTCCACGACCAATACAAAGACAACCAATGGCGTGACGTGGCATATCATAGCAGCCATCCAAAAGGAAACTCGCTATATGCTCGATAAAACACAATATGCCGTGTTCACATCCAAAAAAGATTCGAAAAACCACATCCAGGCCACGGGCATTACAAAGGGCGTCGGAACACTCTACTTCGATTACCGTGGTTGGGCCTCAGACACGGGTACATTCAAAATCACCATCACAAGCAGCGGGACAGACACAGAGGAAGAAATCACGTTTGATCCGTCTCAGCGCGTTTTTCAGAAGACCTATAACGATCCCAACATTACAATGGTCAACATCACCATTGTGCCACAAAACAAAACCTCGAATACAGGACGACTCTGTATCGACAATGTGCGGTGGACAAACGCAAAGTAACCCCTTTTTTCGTGTTTTTCTGAATACCCGCAAAGGCAGCGACGTGATAAACTGTCCCATCGTTCTGGATAACGCTGGCTTTTTAGCCTGATTGAATGACGGAAAATTATAAGGAGCAATTTCATGACGGAAACATTATGGAAACGTTATCAGGATTTACTATGTGTCTGTAACGACATTGATCTTTCGCTTGACCTCAGTCGCATGCGCTTTCCTGCCGATTACTTTGAGTCCATGGCACCCAGGATGGAAGCCGCCTTCGACGCCATGTCAGCCCTCGAAAGCGGTGCCATAGCGAATCCGGACGAAAACCGTCGCGTCGGTCATTACTGGCTTCGTACGCCATCATTGGCACCATCTGCTGAACTCAAGGCAGAAATCGAATCCATGCAACAAGACGTCAAAGCCTTTGCCGCATCCGTTCATAAGCACGCCATCGTCGCCCCGAACGGCCAACCCTATTCCGATCTTCTCATCATCGGCATCGGCGGTTCAGCACTGGGCCCACAGTGGATTGCGTCAGCCCTGAGCGTCCCAAACAAAGACGCCCTCCGCGTCCATTTTCTCGATAACACGGATCCGGAAGGCATCGCAGATACCCTTGCACACATTCCGTCACCCGAAACGACCCTCGTCGTCGTCATATCAAAATCCGGATCTACCCCAGAAACACGCAATGGCATGCTCACAACGCAAAAATTCTTTGCCGACCACGGTCTTGCCTTTGCACCACGTGCCATCGCCATCACCGGAGACGGCTCAAAACTTTATCAGACGGCACAATCCGAAGGTTGGCTAAAAACCTTCCCCATGTGGAACTGGGTCGGCGGCAGAACGAGTGAACTCTCCGCCGTAGGTCTTCTACCGGCAGCCCTTCAGGGCATTGACATCGATGCCATGCTCGCCGGTGCCGCTGCATGTGACGTCCATACGCGCAAACGCGATGTCCGAAAAAATCCCGCTGCCCTCATGGCACTCATGTGGTTCTATGCCACCAATGGCAAAGGCGAAAAAGACCTCGTCATTCTCCCTTACAAAGACAAACTTCTTCTCTTTGCCCGCTACCTTCAGCAACTCATCATGGAATCCCTCGGCAAACGCCTCGACCTTGACGGCAAAGAAGTCTTTCAAGGCCTGACCGTCTACGGCAACAAGGGCTCGACCGACCAACACGCCTACGTTCAGCAGCTTCGCGACGGCATCGCCAACTACTTTGCCACATTCATTGACGTCCTCGAATACGGCGGCGAAATGATCGAAGTCGATCCAGACACAACCCCTGGCGATTATCTCCACGGTTTCCTCCTCGGCACACGCACGGCAATCTACGAATCCGGACGCGATTCGATGACCATCACCGTCCGACGCATCGACGCGCGTACCATCGGCGCACTTATCGCTCTCTTTGAACGTACCGTCGGATTCTATGCTTCTCTCATCCACATCAATGCCTATCATCAGCCTGGTGTCGAAGCCGGCAAAAAAGCCGCTTCCCGTATTCTCGACATCCAACGCCGCGCCATCGCTTCCCTGCGCACGCACGAAGCCATGAACGTCGATCAACTCGCTCAAGCCATCGACTGTGATGATCCCGAAACGCTTTACCGCGTCCTCACCTATCTCCACGCCAATGGCCGTATCCATGCTTCATCTGAAAATCCTTACGATTTTAATCGCAAGTTCAGTAAATAAAAGGGGGGAAGTCTCCCCCTACGCGGCTATATTCAATATCCCGTAAAACGTGTCACAACCCGTTTTTACGGGATATTGAATATACGCCACTACCCCCTCTGCGGGGGGATTCCCCCGCAACACCCCCATAGGATTCCCACTCATGTCGGACCTCAGTTTTGATATTAAAAAAAAAATAAACGATAAAAATAATCTGTTAATTATAAAAAAACTCTACGAAACACAAAATCTATCCGATGATGAATT
>JAFOHE010000150.1 GCA_017421975.1 Pseudomonadota bacterium | reverse complement strand
GCTACGTCAGAAGGTACAGGTTCATCGGATGCGCCAGTAGCAGCCACGTCAGAAGGAGCAGGCTCATCGGATGCGCCAGTAGCAGCTACGTCAGAAGGTACAGGTTCATCGGATGCGCCAGTAGCAGCCACGTCAGAAGGTACAGGTTCATCGGATGCGCCAGTAGCAGCCACGTCAGAAGGTACAGGTTCATCGGATGCGCCAGTAGCAGCCTCGGAAGGCGATTCCACATTGGGAGGGGCGGCAACGACGACAGGCGAAGGCGCTAAAAATGCGTCTGTTGAGGCTGAACAATCTATGATGCCGGATGCCACCTTGCTCACGGATGCGACGTTGGATAAGACGTTATACGAAGTGAGAACGCGTGTAGATACGTTGAAAGAAGACACTTTTACGACGAAGAGTCGTTTGCTCTTGCTCCGTGAAGAGGTTTTGCAACGCTCCGTGAGTGGTGCCCGTCTGTTGATTCGTCATAAAGATGATATGGGTGGACAGTATGAGTTGATCAAAGTGCTCTATATTATGGACAATATGCCGGCATTTTCGCGATCCGCCTCCGAATCGGCGACGATTGGGGATATGGATGACCAGATTGTTTACGATGGCATTACGGCTCCTGGAACGCATCAGCTGACCGTCCAATACGTGTATCGTGGCAAGAAGTGGGGGGTGTTCAGCTATATGCACAATTACTCCTTTGTCGTTGAATCTGGATATTCATTTGTTGTGGACGAAGGTAAGAGTGCGGAGCTTGTCGTGACGGCGACAGAGCGTGGGAGTTTTTTCACGCCGTATGAGGACCGACCATCGATATCGTATGCGTTTGAGCAATATGATTTGGCGACGGATAGTGACACGGAACTGCAGAGTGATTCTGGTCTGAAACCTGAGTCAATGAAATAAGGGGATCGATCATGAAGATTCGCAAGTTCCTGATGATACTTGGCATAAGTCTGTTTTCGACAGTTGCCAATGCGACACCGCGAGAAGAGTTTGAGACGCGGGTAGATGAGTTGTCGCTTCATGTCGTGGAAGTGTCATCAAATTTTCAGATGCAGCGACAGTCGGTAAAATCACCAGATATTCATGCACGATTGAATGAGGGCATTGTCCTTCGTGCCTCTGGGGATTATGAGCGGGCGAGCTATATCTTTATGGATATTGTATCGCGTGACCGTTGGAAGGGGGAGCCGGCTTATTATACGGCGCAATACTATCTGGCGCTTTCGTTGTATGACCGTAGTTATTATCGTTTGGCTGAAACGCATCTTGTGACTTTGATAGACAGCCATGTACAGGGCAATGAGCGCAATGAGGCGATTTCTTTGTTGATCAAGACAGTTCAGCATACGGAGAACTGGGATGTTGTCATTGATGTGATTCAGCGTCATGGGAATATTGCGTCAGATCCGGCGCTACAGTATGCACTTGGTCGTACTTTTTTCCTTCAGGGACGTGATGAAGAAGCGCTTTCAGCGCTTCAAGGCATTCGTGAGGCTGGTCAATGGCAGGTGAAAGGGGATTACATTCAAGGTGTGCTGTATATCCGCAGCAAGGATTATGAGACTGCTGATCAGAAGTTTAAGCAGGTACTTTCGTCGCAAGAAAAATTTCGGGGCAGCGATGAGGTGGCTATTTTGGCGACATTGGCTGTCGCCAGGCTTGCATACGAGCTTCAGAAGTGGGGGGAAGCTGTTGATTATTATCAGAAGGTTCCAGAATCGAGTCCGTATTTTGGCGATGTCTTATATGAGATGGGGTGGGCGAACATTCGGCAGGAAAACTACTCGGCTGCGAAACAGAATTTTCAACTGTTGATGATGTCGTATCCGAAGCACCGTCGGACGTTGGATACAAAGCATTTTTTAGCCGATCTTGAGCGTGAAGTTGGTCATTATGATGAAGCAATGGCTTCGTACCAACAGATTGTAGGGACGTATGAGCCAATTATGACGCGAATGGAAGCGGATGCCAAGAATACGGAACAACGTCGTCAATATATCGAATCGCAGATTGAAAAAGGTGAATTTGACAGTATTGAGATTATTCCGGAAGAAGCGCGGGAGTCCTTTGCGGAAGATGAAAAGTTGAAGCGCGTCCAGCAGGTATTGAGTGGTCTTGAACAGAGCGATGTGAACACGACGGATTCGGAGATCATTATCCGCGAGATAGAATCGATCATAAGTTCGCCAGAAAACATTCGTGCACTTCCCGAATTTCGCAAGTTTTCGAACAGCCTTCTGGATGTTGAGATTGAAGCGATTATGCTTGGCATTGATCTGACACGTGCATACAGCAAGGTAGATGAAGATATGGAAGAGAGCATTGTACAGATCGCGTATCTGCCACGTTCGCAGCAAGAACGTGATATTCTGGCAATGCACCAAGTGGATGCATTAAATGCACGTTCTTCGAAATATCATCGTTTAAAACTTGAGGCCGAGAATACGCGTTATAAGATTCGCGTTATCCGTGGTTGGCTCAATGGAACGACGGGGTCGAAGATCAGTCTTGAGGAACGAGAGAAACTCAATGTCACGCTTGATACCTTAGAATTTAGGCTTGCTGCGTTGAAAGAAGATCAAGCGAATATCGAAGGTCGCGTTTCCGCGTTACGACTGATGGGATTGGAAGGTGCATCGAACGCGGATCGTAGCGCGCGTCTTTCTCAACTAAATTATGTTCGTTCTGCACTTCTTCTTCAGTGGATGCGTGATGAGAGCGATATGTCGCTAGATGCCTATTATCGAAGCATGATTCCAAAGCTTCGTGAGATATTTGACAACATATCAGGGCTTCAGGGAGAGCTTGATTTGGCCGTTTCAGAGAAAACGGAGGATTTTCGTGTCCGTTTGGAGCGTGAGAAAGTCGCCGTAGAATCTGAAAAAACGCGGTATCTTTCGACGCGTACCGAAGTCGGCAAAACGGCTGGTGATATTGCGGCGAATTTTTGGACTTATGTCTATGAGCGCGTGAGAGACCTTGTTATGGATGCGGATCTTGGTATGGTTGATATCGCCTGGATTCGTAAGGATGAGCGATCCAGGGAACTGTCGAATACGATTGAGGAACGCAAGAAGGAGCGCGATGTTCTTGAGCAGGATTTCCAACAATATCTGAAAGAGTCAGGACAATAAGAATACCGACGACGAACGTCGCTTCGGCGTACACGGAGAGTATCAGTGAAGAGCGTTTTGTTAGACAGAAAGCTTCATATTGCACTTGTCACCCTGCTTAGTTTTTGTCTGATGCATGGTGTGGATGCGTATGCGGATGAGGGGAATGAATCGGCGTCGGCTGTTTCTGAGAGCGATTCTGTCGCTGCCGACAGTTCGTCGGCTGTGACAGAGGCTAAGAACGTCCCCGCTACGGATAGCAGTTTTCATGCGATTAGTGGGAAAAAACAGGCCGTATATACAGAATATAAGAAAGCTGCAGAGCGATATCATCAGGAAGTTCAGAAATACAAGATTGATCTACGTCGGACGCTGATGAGTGATTATCAAGCGCGGCTTTCGAGCGTCGATCAGGCGTATGCCGAAAAGATTCAGAAGCTTCGTAACGAAGAAGCTGCTATGCGTACGGACGTCATTCAGCGGATGGAAGATTTTCTTCGCCGTTATGGTGAGACGAATGAGAAGTCTGCAGATATCATTTATCGTTTGGCACGTCTGTATTACGAAGAAGCCGATGATGCTTTTTTGAACGATACGACGGGGACGATCGATCATCCTGATTTTACGAAAGCGCTCGCCATGATCCGTAAGCTGGAAAACAATTTCCCCAACTATTATCAGATGGATGGTGCGCTCTATTTGAAGGGGTACTGTCTTCAGCAAATGAATGAGAACGAAGCAAGCCGTGATGCGTTTGTTGAGCTACTGGAACGTTACCCTGACACGACGCGGCGTGCGGAAGTCCTGACGCGCATTGGTGAGTACTATTTTGGACAGTCTCAGGATGCCATCTTGGGGTTTGGCGGCGAGATCATGTGGACTCAGGCACTTTCATACTATACTCAGGCCGTGGATATTGGTCCTTCGACCTCGGTTTATGATCGCGCACTTTATCGAAAAGCCTGGACAGAATACTATACAGATGATTATGATAATATGATTCGTGATTTTATCACGCTCGTCGGCTATGCAGATAAGGATCCCAACGGAAGTGCACTGCGATCGGAAGCCATCGACTTTATGGCGGCTGCGTTGGCGGAAGAAGACTGGGATCTTTCGGACGACATTGCGGTTGATCCAGATTATGGCATGACGCGTTTCAATAAGTATTTGAATACGGGAGAACCTTTCGAAGCAGAAGTCCTCCGTAAATTTGCTGATACGCTGACAGAACAGGCGCGATATGAATATGCTGCGGACGCGTATGAAGCCTATCTGAATCGTGGCACATGCGAGGAAGATGTGCCCGAGGTGATCCGTGTATTTATTGGTGTCCTCAAACAATCCGCTCAATTTGAACGCGCTGCTCGCGAACAGGCAAAGATTTCTGAACGCATTGGTGAAAATTCGGAATGGTATCGTTGTCAGGAAAAAAATGGCAATCTTGAAGCCTTGGCACAAGCGGATACCTCCATGCAGAATGCCCTGAAAAACTCGATTATCGCTTATCACGACATGGTGACATTAACCGAAGAACAGATGCGTGAGACGGCGTATGTTATCGAGGATTCGAGTCTTTCGGATGAAGAACGCAATCAGGCACGCCAAAAATATAAGGCGCTTGCCGAGAAGTATCGCGACCAGAATGCTGAACTGGCACGCATTACAGAGGATTTTGTCACCCATTATCCGAATGATGAGGAGAGTTATAACTATCGTTATTTGTTAGGTCAGGCGTGGTTCTATGCAGGTGAATATCAGAAATCGATTGATGCCTTCATGGTCATTCGAGATATCAAAAATGCGCGTTTCCAGAGCGATACGGCGCGTTATATCGCGGATGCTTACGAATTGCTCGTGAAAGAAAAATCGCAGACGGACAATACTTATGTTTATGCTCTGTCGCTTCAGGATATTGCGAAGCGAATTAATGATGGTCAGCTTTCGTTGAGTGAGACGCCAAAGAGCTTGTTATTGGCACCCGATACTTTGACGCGTTTTTCGGAAGAAGAGATTGTTGCTGCCCGGGAACAGAAAAAATGTACCCAGGATAAGATTACGCTCCCAGATGATGTACTCAAACTCGTTGAAGCGCGAGAAATCTTTAGTGCGATCGAGAATGCCAGTCCAGACATTGATCAGTCACAGCGTCTTGCGCCGCAATACCGATATGATAATGCCATGATTTATTATAATTATGGTGATTTTGAGGAAGCGGAAAAACGTTTGATGTTAATTATTGATAACAATCCAGAGTCAGCACATGCTGTGAGTGCCGCTGACCTCATTCTCGATAAATACGATGGGTGTAATCAACTCGATAAGGTGGCGGAGCTATCGGATAAATTTGCCAGCATGAACCTCGGCTCTGGCGATGGATCGAGTGATGATGTTTTGGCTGCTCGGTTTAATGATCAAAAATACCAGGCTCTCTTTAAGATTGCTTTCCAGTTCTTTAATGATAAGAAATATCTTGAAGCAGGTGCAGAATTCCTACGCATTATCGAGGAAAATCCGACATTTGAACATAATAATATTGCATTGTATAATGCGGCCTTCGCGTATGAACAATTAAAGTATTATGATAGTTCAATGCAACTCTATCGCCGAGTGTTAACCGAGTATGGTGATACAAAAGAAGCTGTCAATGCATTGTATAAAATTGGCGAGAATGCGGAGAAGTTTTTCGATTACGATACGGCGGTATCGAGCTTCCTGTCACTGTATAATAATAAATCGGAGCATTATCAGAGTTTTAATCGCCGCGTCGATGCATTGCGTCAGGCCGCACGTATTAAGCTTTTGACAGAGGATCAGAAAGGTGCAGCCGATTTGCTCGTGCGTTATCATAATGATTTTCCGGGACAGTCGGATGCCCCAGCGTTTTTATATCAGGCTGGTCGTGTTTATGCTGAAATCGGGCGTATGTCCGATGCACAGAAGACGTTTTCAGAGCTCCGTCGCAAGTATTCCGCAGATCTTCAGGTGCGACCCTATATTATCGCTTCCTACGTCATCGAAGCGCGTTATCAGCGTTCCAAAAATACAAAAGCATCGCTTAAAACCGCACGTGATTATTTTGAAACTGCTGTTGCCCTGTATCAGAATGCGCCGAACAGTGCCGGTGACCTCGGACGCATGAATGCCGCTGAAGCGGCTTATTCACTTGTCGATATGGATCGTGAAGTCTGGGCTGCCGCCAAGATTCGCGGCAAAATGAAATCGATGATCGAACAGCTACAAAAACACATGGCAGAAATGCAGCAACTGTCCCTGAGATTCTCAAAAGTTAGTGAATATGGGATTAAGACGTGGGCGCTTGCTGCCAGCTATCAGCGTGCCAGCATGATTCATGATACCGTCGAAATGCTCGATAATATTGATCGTCCAACAGACGTTAAAAATGGTAGTGATAATCACCTCGCTTTCTTATCGTCTATGAGCGATATGGCAACGGGCGCACGCGATGTTGCCATTGAAGCCTATAAACAGACGATCGAAGACGGCCGCTACGTTCCAGGTGGATCAGAGTGGACGATTAAGAGCGTTGACGGTCTCAAACAGCTTGATCGTACAGCCAGTTCACTTGAGCGTATGCTCAAAGCTGTCGATGTTGAAAATGCTGGTGGCATGATTTCGAATGAAGCATGGCAGAAACATCTTGAAGAAGAACAAGCTGCGGCAGAAGCGGAAAAAGCCGCTATGCAGCGTGCTACAGGTGGCACCGCGCCAGTTTCACGAGGAAAAGAATGATGAGACGTACATTATATATTCATAGTATCATTTTAATCCTGGTTTGTTTTTTGACGGCCTGTTCCTCAAGCGAGAAAACACCCGAAACGCCTGCTGATGCGGCAAAAAAGACTACCTCCCAGACGGCTTCTCAGGATACACAGGCGAGCAAGCTCTCGCCCGCGCTGAAGGAAAAAAAGACAGTTGCAAGCTTTAACCAGGAAGTGAGTCAGTCGAATGATACGGTTGCACGTGAACTCGATAAGGCTGCCCAGTTTATGGCTGCAGGTAACAAGCAGCAGGCATTGACTGTGCTTGATCAGGCTGCATCGAAAGCTCCCAAGGCGTTCCTCGTCCCTTATAATAAAGGTCTCGTTTATGAATGGTCTGGTGATAGTAATGCTGCATTACTTGCTTACCAAAAAGCCTTGAGCATTGAACCGAAGTTTTCGCCTGCGTTACTCAATATCGTTCGCCTTTATATTTCTCGCGGTGAAATACAATCGGCTTATAATATATCGACGAATTATGTACAAAATTATCCCGATGCTTTCGATCATAATATTGCACGTATAGAAGCACTCATTGCGCAAAAAAAATATGATGATGCCGTTTCGGAATGTCGTCGATTGCTTAAGCTTGATGAAGCTAATCCTCGTCTGCGTTATGAAATTGCACTTGCAGAGTACTATCGTGGTCGATACAATCTGGCAGAATTTGTCGTCAAAGAAGCTTTGGAACTCGTGCCTGATGATGTCGATTCGCTCTTTTTACTTTCTAAAATTCATGCACATTTGAGTCTGACGGATGCAACGTATGCCACGACGCTTTCTTCAGAATATGATCGCGTGTTGGAGCTTCAGCCAAACCACGTTGAAGCCTTGTGGCGTCGCGGTATATTGTATTATCAGGCCAATGATTATACAAATGCAGAGGCAACATTCCGAAAAATGATCAATATTGCGCCAAATATTTATCAGGGATATGTCAATCTCGCAAATGTATTAAAGACGATCAATCGTGGGCCTGAGGCAGAATCTTATTTGAAAAAAGCAAATGAACTTTCTCCAGAAAATTCAGAAATTGCATTTGCATTCGGCACGCTTTATATGAATACAGAAATTATTACATTGCCTGGGGTTGACGACCTCGAACGTCTCAAAAATGCGCGCTCTTATTTTGAATCTGCAATTTCCTATACGACGGACAAAGCAGAAATAAAACTCTTCAAAGGTTATATTAAAACGACGGACGATGCGATAGAAACGTTGCAGGCAATGCGTGAAGCTGAAGCATTGTTTGGGCCTTCTTCCTCTACGGAGGAGACTTCAGCAAGTGAAAATGCCGAAATGTCAGTCGATTAATGTAGGAGGTTCAATATGCGATATCTTTATTTTATGCTTCATGTTTTATTTATAATGACGCTCGCCTGTGCCGCATACGCACAGGATGAGTCTAGTCATAATGCGCCTATCGCATTTGAATTGGACGAAGAAAAATTGTCCATTGAAGCTGACATTCCTTCCGTCGATCTTATTCTCTCTTTCCGAGAAGTTCAGGAACGTAATAAGGAGCGTGCTCAGAGCTTTTTGGAAGATGTTGTGGAAAGCGCCCGGCATGAACCCTTTTAAGGCGTGAATGGGCGAGGCCTATTTCGCTTTGAGAGAATGATGTAGACGTACTTTCGCACGTCTACATCATTCTCTCTTTTGCTCAATACGGCCTTCGCCAGGGGGCTATTGGCGTGTGCCAATACGCCCCCTGACCAGCGCTATCGCAAGCGATACGCGCTGGTTAGCGGACTAATCTACTGGAACTGGTAGAACCTCAATCAAGGCGACGCCATCCCCATATCGGACTATGGGTTCCTCGGCACGACGCGTGTCTTTCACGTAAGTTCCCGTGATTGGCTCACATGTGAGCTCATGTGCATTCGCACTTTGGCGACAGGTTGCGTAAGTTTGGATGATAGAGAAGTCGGAAACGTTTTCATCCAGGGTATATTTGCGGGATTGCTTATCGAGGGATGAGAGTTGCGTTCCAAAGTATAGGAAAGAAGAGCCTTTTTCGTTTGCTCTTCTGGGCTTGTTCTATCTCACGAAGGCTCTTCAGACCAAGTATCTGAGCCATGAGCATCACAATGAGCTGGATGTACCGGCTTGTCTTGCGCCGTCTGTCTCCCTGTCCGTATTTTCGGTCTAATTGGAATGTGCACATAGAAGCGTTTGGGCAATCGCCTCTGAATGAGGATGCGCGTGCCGTGATATAGCGTATGGAGCGATGTACCATAAAGGAAATTATAATGGTATGAGGGTATACGTGAGAAGTTTATTGTGCTTAAAAATAAGAAAATATATCATAACTTTATTCTATATCTGATAACAGAAAGGCAATATCTATGTTGTCACGCGGCTGAGAAAATTTGTTAAAACGCGCTGCCTCGCATGCTTAAGATTTTGCTATTCAGTCGATATTATTTTTTATGTTCGCGGTGGGACAGCGTTTGCATCATCGCCGTGTTATCTGCGATACGCCCTGCCTGCTGCCGCTTTGTCTTCGACATACGCGGCGTTCTCCAGCAGTTCAATACAATAGGCGTGCTATGGGCAACTATTGCCTGTCATATCCAGTATTTCACAGAAATCTTTTCCCCATGCCTGACGCAGCGAGTCGATCTCATCGCACGACATCGCAGAAAAATGGAACATATTCTGCAATGATGTGCAGTCGGCGATCGCATTCAGCTGCCAGCTGCTCAAATCCTGACGAAACACCTGAGTGCTATCGAACATGCTGTTCATATTGGTGACATTCGACACATCCCATTTGTCGAGCGGCTGATTGAATTGCCATGCCTGCTCAAACATGTGGCTCATATCGGTGACATTCGAGACATCCCAGCTGTTCAGCGGCTGATTATATTCAAATGCATTTGCAAACATATTATTCATATCGGTGACGTGTGAAACATTCCATCCACTGATATCCTGATTAAAATCGTAAGCCTGGTCGAAGGTATGCGACATATTGGTGACATTCGAGACATCCCAGGCGCCAATTGGCTCGTTGACACCGCTCTGTTGAAACATGCCGGTCATATTGGTCACATGCGATACATCCCAGTTCGAAATACCGAAATTCGCCACTTCCTGATAGAAAAACATATAACTCATATCGGTGACATTGGATGTATCCCACGTACTCAAGTCGAAATCACGGTTTCCAATCGATTTCGCAAAGGCATAAGACATATCGGTCACATGTGATACATCCCATCGGAACAACGTCCCAAGGTTCATATAACGATGCAGTTCGCCGTTTCCGAATTTTACTTCATAAAACATGTGATTCATCGACGTGAGCAAATCGGCATTTGGTATGTCTACTTCTGAAATATGAATTGGCCTGAGGCTTCTAAATGCGTATTCGCCGAGCCCCACCGGTCCAAAAGAACGAATGGCGTACAAAAGGATCGAATTGGTCGTGCATGGCGTTCCCCCTTTCGCGCATAAACGCCATCCCTTATAAGTTCCCGTGATGCGAATGATAATATTGCCATCCTTAATCTGATTGCCTTCATCATCATAGACATGTTTGTAGGTATGTGTGACATTTGGATTCGGGCATGACGTGTAGGTTTCCGGAACCGTACCGTCGCCCCAGTCAACTGTGAAATGACATTCATCGGCATAAGCCGTTGGTAGAAAAATGGTTGTTTCGACGCCCTGATTCCACTCCCATTCAGTGACAAATGCCTCTGGTGCGCAATAGCCGTCAGAACGGCACAAATGACCTTCCATACATTGTTCATCTTTTGTACATTTGATGGAGCATTTTCCGATTAACCGATCACAAAACCCAGTGTTGCAGTCGGCGTTTTTTATGCAATCGACCGAGGTTTCAGGTTCATATTCATCTTTTAAATGGTTTTGATTGCTGTCGCCGCAGCTGCCACTTTCGCACGAAACTGTAGCTTCACACTGTCTGAAAGCGGTATAGCGACCTTCGATACATTTTAAAACTGCCGTATTATCTTCCGAACACGTAAACAGCCCCTCTGAGCAGACGTAACACGTTCCGGAACTATCGCACCCATAAGCACAATTTGGACATTCGATTGGCTTATCCTGTGAATCATTCGAATGATCGTCGCCGCAGGCATTGCACAAAACAGCGATCACTCCCAAACAATAAATACCAGCAATCAGATTCGCTTTCATCGCATCTCCAGATGAATAAAGTTAATGCTTTGTTTAACGAGCGTGGATATGAAAATGCAAAGTTGCATGTTTTCTTTGAGCCTGGAAGCGAGGCGTGGAGAGGACTGCTACGGGCTCAAAGTATTGAGGTCCATGCCTGTGCGGCACGGAATATGCTGTGTAAGTTAAATTACATTGTTAAACATAGCCAAAGTTGAAACCGTTTAGGTCGAGTTTTCCTTTGCATGACATCAAGTTATTGTGTGTCATACTGTAACAAATTATACACATCTCGGTATTCGATATCAACTCTGGTGGCTCCCCATCTTTTTGACGGGGCGATGCGCGGGGCGTATGCGCCGTCGGCGCATAGCCCACGTGGGCCAGCGCTATTGCCCACAGGGCAATAGCGCGGCCATTCCAAAAACGTCCTCGCCATTTGTGAATGAGCGCGTTATGATGCGGAATGTGCGTCGCACCCTTGATGCAGGAGGGACGGCTATGACAAATAAACGCAAATATCCCATCGCAGGAACGGACTTTTTTACCAAAATCATGGATGAAGGCGGTTATTACATCGACAAGACCGATGTCATGCCATGGCTTTTGTCGCGCATGAAGCTAGTCGTTCTCTTCACGCGGCCGCGTCGGTTTGGCAAATCGACGATGTTATCGATATTGAGGGATAAGCCTGTACTCGTAGGACATATCTATGCTTCGTTCGGTTACACATCAAGTGCCGCTCTGTGCCGCATACTTTGGCATATCTCTACAGGCTTGATTACTCGCCTGTGCGTCAGTGGCGCATACAGCTCGCTTTTAGAATACTTTTGGAACAAAAATATGGCGCGCCGTGCGCAGGCGTAGGCACGTAAGGAAAATGTAACGCCGCGTATCGCAGATAGCGGGCGTTCAGAGGGCGTATTTGCTGCGACAAGTGGGTAAGCCCACTTGTCGCAGCAAATAGCCCGAAGCGAAGCCGTATGCCGTAGGCATAGGCGCAGCCATCGCAAAATCATCCATACCTATCTGATTGGCGGGGGCAATCTTTATGTGAAAACGGTGCGTTGTTATGGTGTGGCGTTTTGCCGCCGCTGGGTAGAGATTGTGCTGAAGGCATAATGTGTATTTGGCTGATCGACTTAAATGCGAGGGTAAATCATTCGTTTGAATTATTGATTTGGTTTCATTTGCTCGCGTAGCGCTCGCCGAGTGATAGGGTGTTTATTTAATTCAGTTGTTTTGAATAGCTGCTCGTCATTTTTCCATTCAAATAGTGCATCTACGCCTTCGCGTCGGATTCTGTAAAAATAATTTTTAGTTGCCGTTGCATCTACGCCATTGGCATAGGAAACAGGGTTATTTGGGTATGTCTGAAAAACTGTATTATTTAAATCGTCAGTATGATTTGATAAAATGGCAGTAATAGAATGATGTAAAGTTTGAATAGAAATAATATCATTTATTTTTATGGGAGTTTCGATTGTGGGGTTATATATTATCCATGGGACGATGGTTTCCCATGGTGCGAGGGTTTGTTGATAGCCGAGTGTAGATTCGCCGAGCGAGGAAGCATGTGTTCCATAAATGACGAGTGTGGTATTTTGTGGCAGAGCGTTGAGGAGTTCAGGCAGAGCTTGATCGATGTCTGCGAGCGCTGCATCATAGTAAGCTGCAAATTGTTTTGCATCAGCGTTTGAAGGATCTTTGAGGACAGCGAGATTTTGCATGGCTTGTGCGTTGACGGGGCCAGAATAATCTTTGCTACGGAAGCGCTCGAAATTCGCGTCGCTTGGCTGGAGGGGAAGTCTGAGACTGCCTAGATGGAGATAGCCGAGTGTGTTATCATTGGCAGTGGAGATCGTCTGTGCGAGCGTTTGAATGGCGAGAGCAGGGGAGCCGAGTTTTTCTTTGTTGAGTCGTCGTGAAGTCTGGAAGCCCTGTGCAAAGCCACGTGAGGGTTCAATGACATTTGATGTTGTATAAAAAAAGCTTTTTTTCTGCGGGAAATCTTCGGCCAGGGTTTGAAGGGACGTTTTGAGATGAGTTGCATCATCCTGAATACCATGTATGGGCAAAGGCACGCCCGTTAGCAAAGTGGCAGTCGTTGAAGTGCCGTTGAGGGATTCGGCGAGTGCCATGCCATAGACGGCATGTTGAAGCAAATTATGTAGATTGGGCGCCACGTTGCGCGTGTCATCGTTTAGTATTCTGTCTGCGCGTAGATTATCAATGCCAATTACGATTAAATTTTTGGAATGTTTTGCGATTTTTTTGGCAGTATTTGTTCTATCAATGTCATGTTTTACCTGAATCTGTGGATCGGCAATGCAAACAGCATCATTTGGTAGATTGAGGTTAGGAAAGAGCAAGTCATCGCCTTGTGTTTTAATTTCGAGGGAGAGCCGGATGGCTTTGTTTTCGTATGAATTGAGTGTGACGTTTTGTGTTTGCCAAGCGTCTCCAGGATGTATTGTTTGTGTAAAAAGCAGTTCTGGTTCTTGATTATCGGCGTATGCGATGAGGGAAACCACGGCGTTTGCCATGAGCCATGGTGAGGGTGCCATATCAAAGGTAAAGCGTGCGTTTTGGGGGACGACGAAAAAGCGTTCTATGACATCGTCATTTGCAGTGAGCCAAGCTATTCTTTCATCATTATCAATGCGGCATGGTGCGGTTTTTATCCATTCCCTGTCATCGAGTGCGAGATTTTTGTTTTGTGTTTGTGACGTTTGTATTTCGAGACGAATAAATTTTGCTGAAACGCGCTGATCGCCTTCGAAATAGCTTCCAGGGAAAGTGAGACGCATAAGTTGATCGCCACTTTTGTTGAGCCAATCACGCGGTATGGAAACAGTATTATTGTTCCACCCTGGTTTTAAGCTAAATGATTTGGGTGTTGTCCAAGCGACGTTATTTTCGTCGTCTGTTTGATAGAACTTCACGCTTACGGCCTCGTTGACTTTAGGTCTGAGCATGAGATGAAGCGTGAGATCGCCGTTGAGTTTGTCTGGCATCATTGGAAAAGAGAATGTGACATTTGTTCCAGAGAGCCATCGGACGTACCGATTTTTTGCCCATGCCATGTCAAATTCATTTGCAGTTTTTTCGTCAATCCATTCGGGTTTAAGCCAATTGTGATGCCATTCAAGGTATTTGTCGGCTTCGGATGAACCCAGATCGAAGGCTAAGCCATGTCTAAAAAAATGGACGTTATCGGACGTCCATTTTTCGTATTGATCGTACGATATGTTGGGTGCTTTTGTTGCCTCTGTCGAAGGTGGCACCTCATTGTTTTGCGTCGGCTGCGAAGGTGTGCAAGCAGCGGTGAGACTCAGCGTGAAGGCGACTGTGACGAAAGAAGTGCATTTGGTCATTCAAAAGCTCTCATAGGATTGCAAGGCCGGATAAAATCGCGTCTGTATTTCCCGTTAGTTTTTTAGTGAGTTCGATGGCCCATGGTAGGGCGCAACCGGCACTTCTTCCCGTCACAATCGTACGATCAGAGATTGCGGGTACAAGTACACGACCATTTTCACGGATACGATCGAAGATACATGGATGGCAAGTAAAATTATGTCCATCAAGGATCCCAGCCTTATCCAAGATAAGCGGTGCAGCACAGACAGCGGCGATAAATTTATTATTATTGTAAAACGCGTTGACAAGTGGGAGAATCCTTGTGTCATCGATCAAATTTTCAACGCCGCGCATACCCCCGGGGAGTACGAGTGCCTCGAAATCATTTTCCGTATTCTTATTTTTGCATGCGTCGTCAAGCGAAAGATCAGCGATGATAGGGATATGATGTGAGCCTAAGACCGTTTGATTAGAGGTGAGAGAAGCAGTTATGACCTCAAGCTTGGCACGTCTGAGGACATCAATGACAGTAATGGCTTCTGTTTCTTCGAAGCCAGGTGCTAGAATGACGAGTATTTTCATGGTTTTATTGTTAGTGATTATCGGTTGAACGCGGTAATTGAACGTTTGGAACGGCCATGTAGAGGGCTTTTAGCGGATCGGTTTCTTTTCCGTAGATGAAACCGATATTAAGATCATTTGAAATCGTCGAAATTTCGTTGAGCCCGATTTCATTTTGGTCATTTTTTCTCCAATACTGGCGTTGGAGATTTTCGCGTTCCCATTGAGTCTGAACGATGAGGAGGCTTTCGAGGTCTGGTGGAAGTTCGAAGTGTTCATTGAAAGCATAGAGGACTTTTCCAGTAGCTTCAGCGTCATTACAAGCGCGGTGAGCGCCTTCCAGGGAGACGCCGAGCCTTTCGCAGACAGAGCCGAGGTTATTGTGACGTTCGTTTTTGTAGAAGTAGTTTGCGAAGACGAGTGGGTCGATCGTGGGATGATCATCAGGCCATTTGAGTCCACATTCTTCGAAATAGCGCGTGAGGACAGTTCTGTCGTAACGCATGTTGTAAGCGACGAGTGCGTGACCCTCGAAAGCCGCGAGAACGTCTTTTGCGATGGCTGCGAATGGTTTTTCATTTTTGACGTCATCCTGAGTAATGCCTGTAATTCTGACGACATCTTCAGGAATTTCACATTCAGGATTGACCATCCAATTAAACGTTTTAACGACTTCTCCGTGTTCGAAATGGACGATACCGATCTCGAGAAGTCGGCATGTTGAAGGATCTTTTCCCGTTGTTTCGGTATCAAAGACAGCGAGAGGTAAATCGAGCCATTTTTTGGGCCATTGGTGTGTCATTTTTTTGTGCTTTGCATCATGTAAGAAAGTGACGAGATATGAGATGAGGGACGTTCCACGTAACGTCCTTACATTTGACGAGGTATGAGATGAGGGACGTTCCACGTAACGTCCTTACATGTGGCAAGGTATGAGATGAGGGACGTTCCACGTAACGTCCTTAATGAAGTCCTTACTGGAACGGTGCGACATGGAAAGCTATCATAGCATAGATGGCATGTGATTGGGCGTATAAACATCGGAAGATGAGAACAGTCATGAGGAAGCGTGCATTGTGTGGTGCAATGCAAAGCGAGCCGTATGCACGCAAGCCGTAGGCTGAGTACATAGGCGAGCTACGGAGGTCGAATTTGTCGTTGCCAGGGACTGGCGGCGGCAAATCGGCCGAAGTGCGACGCGTATCGGCGAAGCCGATAGCGATGCCCAAAAAACAATAAAAAAGACGTATCCGAAGATACGTCTAAGTGTGTTAAACGTAACAGGGCATATTAGAACTCGAGTTCACGGAAGATGTGGAGAAGTTTATAGGCGTGGGGGACGAGTCCAGAGACGCGGTCTTCAGCGGGTTCGAAATTGACTTCGACGACGCTTTTTCGCGAAGCCTGAGCCAAGAGGGCTTCGAATTCGTCTTTTGTGTAAGGTTTGTGTTGTAAGGAGACGCCATTTTCGGCGAGTAGTGATCGCATGGCTTTGAATTGAGAACGCGTTGTTGCGAACATTTTGAGTTCACGATCGATGTTAATGTCTTCCATCCAATAAGTGGATTGTGCGTTGAAGCCGAGCGTTCTGGCGGCTTGTTTGAGGACACCGAAATGTTGAGCGAAAGCGACACAGCCGTCTTCGAAGGTTTGGACAGGGTATTTGATGTCTTCGCCGAATTCGATGAGGAACATCTGCGTGGTATACTTAGAGAGTTTTGCTAAGCGTCCGATGAGACGAATGGAGCCTGAATTGAGGAGGAAATCTTCGGGTGCATCTGCGAGGTTGAGTTTGTATTTGAGGATGAGCGGGACGGCATCTTGTTCACCGATGAAGGTGAGTTTGGATGCATCCGTGTGAGCGGGTTTGAGTTCTCGTTCGGAGATGTCTGGCTGATCGTCATCATCTTCGTCTTCTTCCTCATCGTCGCTTCCGCCGACGGCCATTTTACGGACATTGACGGAGGGAAGGTTTGCCATGAATTCATCACTATAAATGATGTCGAAGGTTTGTCCATCGAGGAGGGCATCGATTTTTTCGATATCTCCGGAGAGGACGACGACATTTTTGAGATCGGCGACGGCATTTTTGAGGTTATCGGCGATTGATTCGTCGGCGACGAACATGGTGTAATGGATTTGTGTGTCGGGCAAATTTTTGGCAGCCGCATTGAGTAGCTCGCGGACAGTGAATGCTTCAGAGGCACCGACTTCGAGGATGTTGCATGTATCGCCTGAAAAAGCGGCGTGTTTTTTCATGACATCGAAGACGACGTTACCGTAACTCTTGTTTCTGAGAGCGGCATGGGGCGCAGCGAAGAGTGCGGAGAGCCGGCTGTGTTTACGGTCATTTTCGAGTTCATCGGCACTGACTGAAATGTATGTGAGTTTTTCGGGTAGCGGTCGTGGAGCGGGTTCCCATGTTTTTGTTATATTACCGTTTTCGTCACAGATGGTTCTGACGTGTTTGGTAATTTTTTCGTAAGGCATTGTGGAGATGAGGTAAGGGGGTACACCGAAGCGACGTCCTCGAAAGTTTCCGCATGGTTCTGCAGAGAGTTTAACGGCCTGGACATCGCAATGCGTCCAGAGTGCGAGCGATGCGGCGACGCGCGCTTTGACGTCTTCGAGTGGCTGACCGTATTTTTCTGCGAGAGCAGCAGCAATATCTTCAGTTGCCATGGTACCGTTGATGTAGGACCATAGTTCAGATTCCCATGCATTGAGTTCGATGCGAGCGACGCGGTCACGGCTTTGGACATCGAAGACATAAATAACGACGGCAGTGGGGTTTGTCTGATCGACAGTTATCCAGCGTGCCGTTGTTGGATACATAGCGAGGGTTTTGTTTGTCTCAAATTCATCATTAGGAATGAGGCAAGCGAGCGTACGGAAGATCGAAAGGAATTCTTCGATGGTTTCGCGTCCGAAGACTTCTCCGAACTGAGCCTCGACTTCATCGGCTGTGTGGGGCGTTTCGTGGAAGAATTCGAGGAAGTCGACGAGATCCTCGCTCATCTTGAGAATATAGCCGTAGAGATTGTGATAGACGAAAAAGTCCTCGCCATTCTGGAAATAATCAATGTGGTCGGAGAGCGTCAGCGTGTTCTCAAACAGCGGGGTTTTGGTTTCAGTCTGTGTGTCGTTTTGCGATTCGGACATATTGGCTCCTCATTGAAAAGCGGTCTAAAGCCGCGTATGAACATCATGTGATTATACTATAAAACAGAATGGCACGGCAATAGAATGCAAAAATGCACGACATGGAATGAACCATGTGGCGATGGACGAACGGTGCAGGCGTGCCGTGTGGACGTTGCATGGTGAAGCATGATGATGTGTGGACGTTCCATGATGATGTGTGTAGACGTGTGGACGTTCCATGGAACGTCCTTACATTAATGTATGTGTGTAGACGTGTGGACGTTCCATGGAACGTCCTTACATTAATGTATGTGTGTAGACGTGTGGACGTTGCATGGAACATCCTTACATTAATGTATGTGTGTAGACGTGTGGACGTTGCATGGAACGTCCCTACAAGGTACGTGGGGTTAATCTGAGGAGTTGGTTGCCGATGAGGATATAGGTGATATCATTTTTGACGATATGTGGTGTTTTGAATCGGATGAAGGTTCCGTTGGAGCTATCGAGATCCGTGAGCAGAACACCGTCTTTATTTTTTTGAATTTGAGCATGTGTTCCAGAGACGAAACTGTCGCGGTCGAACAGAATGTCAGCGCGGGTTCGTCCGATGGTGATTGTATCTTTGGAAAGCCTGAACACAGATCCTTCGGAATAGGCGCCTAGTATGACGCGGAGATAACCCCAGCCGAGTGATTCGGGACCGCCAGCAACTTTAGCGTCGTCACCGCTCTCGTTGTGCGGGATGATGCGATGCTTTGAATTTCCTTTTATATAGGTTATGAGTTCTTCCCCGATGCGAAAGATATCTCCGGTATGAATGCGTACTGAAGCGCCACGAAATCTAATGAATACGCCATTGAGACTGTGGTTATCTTCAATGACGGCGGTTTTTCCTTTGCATGTAATTTTGAGGTGTTTGGGACTGACGAACGCATCGGCGGCGAGACTGGCAGAACACTTGTGCCCAATGATATTCTCGCCTTCGTAGAGGGGAATGATTTCAGACACTGCCCCATCGTCGCCTAGTAGTCTGAGTTCGAATGCAGCTTCGGAAGGTTGTGCGTCTGATCGTGTGCATGCATTGGAAGTGGGTTCGGCTGTTTGTTTGTTTTGGGCAGCATCTCGACGTTCTTTTGCGAGATCGATATATTTAGCACCACATTCACCGCAAAAAGCGTGATTTGGTCTGACAATGGCACCACATTCAGAGCAGATTCTGAGATCATCGACGGGATAAACCGGACGCAGCATGAGGTCTTGTGGGGACATCACAGGGAGTTCGGGGTTATTTGGGTCATTTAGAGCCTCGCTATCTGCCGAAGGTAGTGTTTGCCCATCGGTATCTTGGGGGCAAAAAAGATCGTCATAAGGGTCGTCGATGAAACCTTCGTGTGTTGATGCCTTGTCGATATGTGAGGAAATAGCGAATTCGCCGTTGGAGTTTTTTATTTGTTTTCCACACATTTTGCAGAAATTGCTCGAAGCATCGTTTTTACAGCCACAGAATAGACAGATCATCGTTATTATGCCGCGAAAAAGAGTGGGGGGGAAAACGCTGGGATGGAGCGGGGCTGAATAGGGATGGGGCGGGTCTGAGACCCACCCGTACGGAATAGGGATAGGGCGGGTCTGAGACCCACCCGTACGGAATAGGGATAGGGCGGGTTTCAGTATATTATCTTTATTCCATGTTGGGAATCGACTGAATACCGGCGACTATGCCTTTGCCACGAACCTGGATCGCATGCACGATGTCTGGTTTCTCTTTGCTAAATTCCCAGGAAATATCGAAATCCGGGCCTACGAATTTATAGGCAATGGCTTCGCGATTCTCTGTGTTTTCAATGTTTTTCCAATCGCTGCATTGCATGCCCTGATTCAGACCAGCAAAGCAATATTTTTCCATATCTATTGCAAGCTGTTTCGGCGAAGTTTTTCCAGAGTATTCACTTGATGCAAAAACAATCGAAAACCTATCATTATCTTTGTCATAATTAACTTTGGTTGTAGAAAGATCCAGCTTTGCAAGCGTTTCTACGCCATCTTTGGTCGTTCTATAGAATAGGTCCGATTCAAGAACAACAGGGCCATGCGAAACGCTAGAGGTGAGTGCAACTTCCTGACCTGAGGGAAGATGGCGAAGATGAAGCGACTCATGGTCTGCATCATCTTGGAAAATAAGCCAATTCTCATCAAGCATAAATGCATAATAAATTTCTTTATCAAAAACAGAATCGATGGCGTTGTTCAAATCGACTTCAGTATTTCCCTCGGCATGCGAAACGAGCGCAGAAGCCGCTGTTAACCCTCCAGTTCTTTCGTTCTCGCGATCACGTCTTCCATGATCTCTCTCGGCACAAATTTGCTCAGATCGGATCCGTATCGTGCCATTTCCTTTACGACAGACGAGCTGATATACGTGTACTTCTCGCTGCT
>JAFOHE010000149.1 GCA_017421975.1 Pseudomonadota bacterium | reverse complement strand
TGTGACCTGATCAAGCTTTGAAGCATCGACGTCTTTGAGGGCAGCATAGAGACCAGGATCCATGCTAATCGACTGGCTCACTTCCTGCGCACGACGTGAACAATCATCAGAAGCATCGCGGACTGCTGCGTTCGGATGCGTATTTGCCATCAATTCAGCAGTACCGAAGATACGATCCAGAGCAATATCGATCTCATTCATACGCTCAATCGTATTTTCTTGCGTATGATCACCCGAAATTTCCAAAATCTCTTTGCGCAGACGTTCAACCTGGCCGAGGTTTACGTCACAAAGCGCCTTCGCATCATCGGGCGTGTTAAAGATTACCGGCATATCGAGCGGTGCAAGACTAAACACGTGCGGTGCAGGCTTCGGCGTTTCTACGGGTTGTTTGGCAGCACAACCAGCGATAATCGCCGCAACAGCGACTAAAAGAACAACAATCACGGGCCATTTAGATTTCAAATTCACGCTTTTTTTCTCCTTATGGATGCTCAAAACAAAAATCTCTTGAACTACAATATCCTACCTTTTTACGGATACAGGACAGCCTTTCATAATGCGTCTGATGCTTTCACTCAATCTTTTTTTCAATGCGCAGACGATTCAATGCGCGCACGGGTTTGCGTGCACGGGATTTGCGTGCACGGTGTACGGATGCAGGGACGTTCCACGGATGCGGGGGGACGTTCCACGGATGCGGGGACGTTCCACGGATGCAGGGACGTTCCACGGATGGGGGGACGTTCCACGGATGCGGGGACGTTCCACGGATTTGCACGGACGTTCCACGGATGCGGGGACGTTCCACGGATTTGCACGGACGTTCCACGGATGCGGGGACGTTCCACGGAACGTCCCTACGGAATAATAATGACGACGCATTTTTATCGGTGAACCGACAACTGACAACTGACAACTGACAACTGACAACTGACAACTGACAACTGACCAAAACGTCAGTCACACGTGGGATAGCCAAGTTTCAGAACTTGTCCACCATATAAAACGGGCACGATGACGGCGTTTTCATTCGGAAAACCAGTAAAACGTGGCGTCGCATCCCCGGGCTGCGCAAAATCAATCACTGCATCCCCCATGCGCACGGGTGATTCAATCAATGCCTGTCGTTGACCATGGCAATAAACGCTCATGCCCTCCTCAGACAACGCAACGAGGTCACGCGAAATATACTGAAGATCAAAACATCGCGAATGAATCGCGGCCATTTCGACGAACCCTTTGTCGCCAAGTTGATAGATCCAACTGCCATCGACAACGGCGACATCCCCAGTCTCAGAAACAGCCACAGCATCGGCAGAACACAGATGTGTATCCGATACAACGCGTTTGACGCGCGTCTGTGCGTTGAGTTCAGCGATGTTGTCAATCATCCAGAGCGTGCATGTGTCCTTGCCCCAGACATAGAACTGACCCGAAGGGAAAGCGAACATTTTGCCGCAGTTCGCGCCCAATGCAGCCTGAGAGAGAACCATCTGATCCGGTACACCAAAGCCGCCCCCCATCACCCGCGCCCACGTTTTTGTGTCATCCCTTCTGGCGCGGAAAACAGCCCTTTTGCCATTGTCCATGACGCCCGAAACATAGACGACCTCCGAGGCACAAGACACGGATTCTGGTACAACGGGCGAGGTATATGCGTCCCCTTTCTCCATGTCATGCCCCAAATAAAGCTTTTGTCCATCAACTGCAGCCCACCCATTGCCACACTGCGAAACATCGACATAAGGCGTATCGAGCCACGTCTGGGCATCCGCACTTTGAACAATGCCACGCGCTGTCCTGGCAAAAAACGTTCGATGATCATCGTCCCCGACGACCCAAAGGCGCGTCACATCATGCGCCGGCGGTAAAACAGCATCGACTTTTTCGAGAACACCGTCATTGTCAACATGCCATAACGCGCCATTGCCAACGATCCAAAGCGTCTTCGCGGCATCGAGCGAAACAGCATCAATATGCGTGAATTGAACATTCTGTATACGGCTTCCCTCAACGACTTCATCACTACCAGTCGTCAACAGTCGCGCCTTCTGTGTTCCCACATACATGCCGGCCACCTGAAGGCGTTTATTGCCAGCATTGCCAATGACGATCTTTCCGCCTTCATCATCATTCGATGCCATGACCACGACCTGTCCATCCGAATCCATCGCAGCCATCCGACGGATAGACAGATAGCGCAGTTCCACGCCCTCAGTTTTCGTTGGAAACTGAAACGCCATAGCAGGTTCAATGACAAATTGCGCGTCATCGAAATCGCTTTGAAACAGCCATTGTTTGCCTGTCACATAAACCAATAGAGACGCATCATGCGCATAAATCGTCATGGAATCCTTGGGATCAATATCAAGCGCCTTTCCGGGCAGTCCATACATCAATACGGGTTTGAAAAACCCTGCATATCTGCTGTCCGTGAGGGCGTCCTCCGAAAATACGATTCTATCGAGATCCATGCCATTGGCCATGTACAGCGTGTCAGCATCCGTCGCAATATGCTTAATTCTGCCATGCTGTTCCAGATCGATCCAAATCGGCATCACACGTTTGTCTTGACCGACTTCAGACAGCGTGATGCGTGCCAACGTCGTAGAGAGCGTGACCATGAAAACGCCGAACGATGACACTGCGAGCGGTGAAACGATGGCCGCTGGCGAAACGGAAGCATCACCCGCACTTGCAGCATCAAACCGTTCCTCCTCACTCGCCATACCGAATTGCAGGGAAGCCGCGCCATCCTCCGCAATGCGCCACAGTCCCCCACCACGCCAGGAAGCACCATACAACTGTCCCCCCGCCGTGACCGAAGCAGCATCCATTTCGGGTGCATCGACATACGTGTAGGAGACGCTTCCCGTCGCTTTGCCTGCCTCAAAATCCAACGATGCCAGATGCACGCACATCCAATAGAATGAAGCATAAGCCTCCGTGCAGATCGCCTCACCATACAAATGAATATTCGGATTCTGCTCAAGTCCATAAAACCGAGCTGTTTCCAGGTCATCGCCATGAATCGCCCCGCCGCCCCCGCCGACGGCCATCAAATGCCCGTTACGAATCCCCATCAAATGCGGCGGTGACCAATAAAAGAGCGTTTCATCGTGCCACAAAAGCGGCGTCCATTCCCCCAAATTGAGCAACGCCAGACGCGCATCGACGACGCGCCCGTCAGGCATCCCCGTCGAACGATCTGCACCTGCAACATGATTGAGCGTCGCCTTCGACAGGTTTTGTGCAAGCGAATCGGCCACATGCTCGCGTGCCAGTGGGACGCTAAAGATGCGCTGATCAAACGCCAAAAATAGTTGATCGTCCGCCATGCCAATTCCCGAAAGCAAAGAAAAATCCGCATCTTCCAGAGCGATACCCGCTTCTGGCAAAAGCGCTTCACCCGCTCCGACAATAAAAACTTCACCCGCTTTCGTATCAATCACGGCAAGCCGACGCCCGGGCGCAGCCAAAAGAACGACATCATCGGTCAGTCTTAACAGCGACTTTCCCCAGCCTTCTGCCCCAGACAGGCGATAGGACAATGCCCCCTCATAAGGCGACAAATCCGCGATGGTTTTAACCTTCCCCGTCTCCTCCGAAAAAGCCATGAGCTTGCGCGTACCGCTATCGGCATAAAGCAATGTGCCATCATCGGAAGCCAACATCGCCGACGGCACCCATGCCACGCGCATTTCCGAATCAACCTCATGAAAGGCGTACAAAACCTCGTTTTCAGGCACAGGCTGACGCTCCTCATACCAGCCAACCTCATTGCATGCGGCCAATTCAAAGCTCATCAACGCCATGCACCACGCCAAGCGATTTCGCATCATTCCACACATCGTTTTCATGCACAAAGGGACGTTTCACAATAAAGGGACGTTTCACGAAACGTCCCAACCTATACGAATTTTATGGATTTGTTGTCGGGGGCCGAAGCCCCCTACGCGGCTATTTAAAAATACGCCGCTACCCCCATTGCGGGGGAGCTCCCCCGCAACGCCCCCCAGGTTCTACGCAAAAGGACGGTTCACAAATAAAGGGACGTTCCACAGAACGTCCCAACCATTAATTACCCCCCTTTTCCAACCCCAGGATAATTCTAGCAATATTTTCGCCAGCATCGGGACGCGCATACGCGAGCGCGTTATCAGCACGACGCGTGATTTCCGCCGTCGATTCCATACACTGATGAAGAATCACCGGCACATCCTTTTCGATATCAGGGTCAAGCACTTTCCAAGCGGCATCAATGGCGACCATGGCATCCGCATTTTTTTCCTGGTGATTATGAGCTGCATAAGGGAAAGGCACGAGGATGGCGGCTTTATGGGCTGCCTTGATTTCAGCAAGACTCGTGGCTCCAGCACGGCAGACGAGCAGATCCGCCCAACGGTACGCTTCACCCATATCGTCGATAAACTCTGTCGTCTCTGCCGTCAGCCCTGCTTCTTTATATGCTTTTTCTGTCGCTTCAAGCTTGTTTTTACCGGCCTGATGGCGAACGACAATCCGCGATTTTTCAGCGTCCGTCAGCTTGGCAAGGGCTTTGGGCATGCCGACATTGATACTCAAAGCCCCCTGTGAGCCGCCGAAAATGAGCAAATGAAGCGACTGCGCGTTCTGAGGTTGTCCCAAAATATTGGAACGTTCGTCCGAAGCGCGAACATCGCTTTCACCTGCCACAGGAAGGGCGCGTGCACGCACTGGATTTCCCATGAGCATCACCTTTTTCACAGGCAAACGTTGCGTATCCTCAAATGAAGTAAAGATCTTATCCACAAAGTGGGAAAGAATGCGATTCGTCAGCCCGGGAATGGCATTCTGCTCCATGATGGCCGTCGGAATATGCATACGCGATGCGACAAAAACGAGCGGCCCCGAAACATAGCCGCCAGAGCCAATGACAAAATCTGGTGCTTCTGCCTTGAGAATGGCTTTGGCGCGTTTGGCACACGCCGGCAGCTGAAACATATTTTTAAGCTTTCGACCCAAGGATGCCCCTTTGATAAAATCAACTTCAAGGAGAATAAAGCGATAACCGGCTTTCTCAACCCATTCCTTTTCATGGCCATGCGATGAACCGACAAAAGCAATCGCAGCCGTCGGATCAAGTTTATGGACAGCATCGGCAACAGCAATGGCAGGAAAAACATGACCGCCGGTACCACCAGCGGCAAAGAGGATCTTCTTAGGCTTGTTTTCAGACATGCGAACATACTCCCAAATAGTAGGTGCCTCCATGGCACAACGCGCACGTTCTAATCCACCCCAGCCTTTGTGGCGAATTTTTCACATCAAAAAACCGCCCTGTCGGGCGGTTTCTAAAGGCGGATGCGTCACATCAAAAAACCGCCCTGTCGGGCGGTCTCTAAATGATGAATCTTTTTATTCTGCACCAAGGGCATTCAACTGTTCAGTCAGTTCAGCCATTCTTTCTTTGGCTTTGAGTTTGAGCTTCTTGCATTCTTTCTGAGCGATCTGATCTTCGGGCGAAAGCCATACTTGTTCATCATACTCTAAAACGCGTTTATCTAATGCAGCATGTTCTTCTTTAAGACGAGCGATTTCGGCCTTAAGTTCTTCACGAGTCATAGGTTCCTCACTTTTCCTGTTTAATGGATGGACTGCCAAATGCCTTTGGCCCACTTGACATGATTAAGCTTACCCCCTGTCATCTATTTTGTCAAAGGCATATCACCATGTCTGCCCCATAATCACCGTTTGGCTAAGATCACGTCATCACGGGGGCGTTGCGGGGGTACCTCCCGCACAGGGGGTAGCGGCGTATTTTTATGTGGGGACGTGCCATGGAACGTCCCCACATAAAAATAGCCGCGTAGGGGGCGACTGCCCCCACACGAACCTTCACTTACACATCCTGCGCCAGGGAAACAAAGCACTTACCCACGGGATGATAGCCATTGGCAAAGCTCGAAGCATCCATGGGCTTTTTGCCTTCTGGCTGAAGCAAAGCAATGCAAAGGCAACCGCAAACACAGGCAACACGAAGCACGCGCTTATTTTGATCGTAAGCGACAATGGTACCTGGTGCGGCATCGACCGTCTGATCATCGTGCGAAGTCATCAAAATGGCAATGCGTTTGCCATCGAGCATGGCATAAGCAGCAGGCCATGGATAAAGTCCGCGACAAAGGGCATCAAGTTCATGAGCAGGCACGTCGAAACGGATAGCGCCCAGGGATTTTTGAAGCGTCGGCGCCAAAGTCGGCTCCCCTTCCTGTGGTACCGCTTCAAGATGGCCGTCTGCAATCTCGAAAATATGGGCCATGAGGATTTCGGCGGACAACTGTGACAGTCTATCGTGCAATGACGCTGCCGTTTCGTCCTTCGTCAGATCGATGGCACGGCGGGCATAGACGGGTCCCGTATCCATACCGGCGTCCATGCGCATCAGGCAGACGCCAGACTGCGCTTCCTCGCGGATCACGGCCCATTGAATGGGAGCTGCACCACGAAGGCGCGGCAAAAGTGAGGCATGCAGATTGAGCGGCGCAATGCGGGGAATATCCAAAAATGACTGGCGCAAAATTTTTCCATACGCAATCGTCACAAAAAAATCCGGCGCAATCTCTGAAAGCGCCGCGTACATCGCTTCCGTTTTCAACTTTTCGGGCTGAAAACAGCGGATGCCGTGTTGTTGTGCACAGACTTTGACGGGGGGGGGCGTCAGTTTTTTGCCACGTCCTGCCAGTTTATCAGGTTGCGTCACCACGGCACACACGTCAATGCGTGGATGCGCCACGAGTGCTTCAAGCGTCGGAACTGCAAAATCGGGACTCCCCATAAATACGACGCGTATCACTTTATCTGTCATGTTTTTGTCTCCCTGGTGAGCGTCAGACGATTCGTCAAGAATCATCATCGCTTATTGGAGCCGAAGGCCATAGCGGTCAAAACCTGAGCCATCGACGGAATTATAGATCACAAAAAGCGGCTGTCCCTTGATGCTCGAAACGTGGACAATGCTGCCAAAGCTCTTCTTGATATACCTGAGATCGGAATCATCTCGGTTATCCTCAATCACAAAATACTGATCCGGTTTGAGCCTGACGACCTCGGTCTGCGTAAACAACATCTGGCTCGAATACTGTACGGGATACCATTTTTCGGGAACTTCGCCGCGTTCGGGATCGACCGGCGGCACCCCATACGGACTTTCGTAGGCAATGAGCGTCTTCTGTTGCGCAAATTTCCGGATACTGTCATGCGGAAAATAAATCGAAAGCGGCTCCTCATTCACATAAGCCACACCGGAACGAAGCTGAAAGGCGTCACCAGGCACAGCGATGATTCTTGCAAAAAATGAACGTCGTAATCCGCGGGCACTACCATCATCCCAAACACTCTCAATCAAAACGACATCACCACGCGAAGGCGTCCGCGTCCAATAACTGAGACGATCGACGAGGATAAAATCCCCCTTTTTCATGGATGGATACATGCGATCATTGCTCATCCACGTGCGTTGCATCACAAAACCAAAAGCAAAAATGAGGGATACGATAAGCGGAAACCAAAACGTCACGATGCCAAAACTCAGGTGAAAAAGGCGGCCACCCGTCTTTAGCTTCCGCGCCCTGTCATGGTGTGTCACGACAAAACCAATCCATAGCAGGATGACGACGACCAACAAAAACAGAGTCCCTGGCAAAGGGAAAAAATGAAAAATGGAAAACGAAGCAAAGAAGGCGAGGAAAACAAAACTCAACGCGAGGTTGATAAGACCGCCTTTTGAAAATTCGCCACAGCAGACAAACACTGCCCCAGGCGAAAACAGAACATCCTTGCCCGCAGGCGCATCCGAAAACGTCACGTCTTCCTTAAAAAATGAAACTTCTGCTTCCGAAAACTCGGCACAATCCGCCGCATAATCAGCCACGGACGCAGCATTGGGCGAGATCGCTGACGATACGCCATTTTCCTTGCGCCCCGTTTGATCGCATGCTTCCGCCTGTTCAGCTGCCGCAGACTGTGCTTCGTCTGCTATGTCATGTTCCGCTAAACCTGCCATCGTGTCATTCGTACTTTTTCAACGTGCGTTTTTTCTCTCCGCCAGGCACGAGAAGCGGTTCCATATCATCCGAGAAATCGAGCGTACACGTCATGGGTTTACCACCCGAAAGCGTCTGAACAATGCCATTTTTCGTGTTCTGGAATTTATTTTTGTACGTCTTGCCTTCAGCATTTGTCACGCTGACAAGATAGTTAAAGGCGAGTGAAAGCCCATATTGCTGCGAATGATCAAAGACGTAAGCGCGTGTCGCCGTCATGCCTTCTTCGAGGCACTTTTCTTTGCGCGTCAGAATAACTTCATCCAATTTGTCGCCATCAATATCTGCAAACGTGATTTCCGGCTCTTCACCATGACCGTTCAACGCCATCGTCGTCCACGCAAGCCCACCTTCTTCGGACATATTGAGTCCCCAGATTACAAACTGATTATCGAGATAAGCGACGTTTTCCACGGCAGAATCAAAGGCGACATTGGCCTGTTTTTTGAGCCAATCCCCTGATTTTGCTGCGATGGAAGCATCAGCACCTACAATGGAATACCAGGCAATGCGTTCGAGATCGAATTGGGCGAATGCCATCTTATCCGCCTTAATGGCAGACGGTTTTTTGGGATCAATCGGGCAGTTGCCGATCGAAGCTTCGTCCTCATTGACGTCGTCCTGATCCCAATCGCGCACCAACACACAATACCGCATACCGCCGTTATATGCAGGCGTTACTTTGGCAAGCAGACTATAATCGACGGAAATCTCGACGTCGTATTTGTCTTCAGCCACATACGCTGATGCCTTTACCTTCGACAGGTCTTTGTTGCCCGCGAGTGCTTTCACACCAACGGTTCCACCTTTTGTGACGGGACCAAGATCAAACTGAAGTCCCGTAAGTTTACCCATTGGTTTGTGATTCCCATCTTCGGCGAGGAGCCAGACTTCAACACGATCGGATTTCCACTGACGCAATTTGTCCACGATGGCATTGTCATTGACCTGAACCAAAAGATGAAACGCATTCTCAGAATAGATGACCTTGAGATTGGCACTCAAATCCTTTTTTCCAGTCCAGTCATATTCGTATTCGCCGCTAAGAAGCGTCGAAAAATCCACGCCTTTAATGTCGTGCCACTCCGTAAGATTCCCATCTGCTTTGGCATTGACGCTAGACATATATTCTATGGGACAAGCGAGTACTGCCTGATCCGCAGGCTTTCCTTTGACTGGTACTTCCTTGGGTGGCTTGGCAAAAGCCGTCGTCGAAAAAATCAGTCCAACACCAATGACTACAGACACAAGAGAACGTTTCATGGCTCATCCCCAAACGGTAATAACTTGACAAATTGTCCATATCGCGTTTTGAAAACAAACATGGGCATATTGCTCTTACCACGCTTTGCATTTTTCTTAAAGCGACAACCACTTTTTGTCCCAATTCCATGAAACAAATCGTCAAAATTGATGCTTCCCGCTGCAAATCCTGCGGCCTTTGTGTCGATGCCTGTCCACGACATTATCTCATCATCGGAACCGAACGAAACCCTGCCGGCCATTGTTTTGTGACGACACAGCCGAACGAAACGTGTATCGGCTGCGGCACATGCGTCCTGGTCTGTCCCGAGCCGCTTGCGCTCACGCTTGTGCAAAGCAATGCAAGCGATGAAGCTGACGCTCAAAGTCGTTTAATAAACGCGTGTCACGAAGAACCATGGCACACGGATGATGACCCTGACACGCCATCGCCAGAAGCTGAAGATTTTTCTTCCTTTGAAAAAAATTTATCCGACCAGGCCGTCGAATCCATCACATCATCCCTCGTCCGACATATTACCGAATCCATCGCGGAAAATGTGACCAACGAGATTATCCGAAAACTCCAGGCAGGTGAGTTCAAGGGCATGATGCAGGCAGCGAAAGCGGGCATTTCTGAGGTCAAGGAGACGCGACGCGCCTTCCTCAAAGGCAACGATGCCGTCATCTGCGCAGCTATTGCTGCCGGTTGTCGCGCTTTTTTTGGCTATCCCATTACGCCGGCAAGCGAAATCGCACACGATGCCATGGCAATGCTCCCCAAAGCTGGTGCTGTCGCCATACAAGCTGAAAGTGAAGTCTCCGCCATCAATATGCTCTATGGTGCGGCAAGTGTCGGCGTCAAAGCCATGACGGCAACGAGTGGACCAGGATTCAGCCTCATGCAGGAAGGCATTTCCTATATGGCAGCAGCCAGACTCCCCGGCGTCATTGTCAATGTCATGCGGGCTGGCCCGGGCCTGGGCAATATCGGTCCCGAACAAGCCGATTATTTCATGGCTACGCGCGGCGGCGGACACGGACATTACCATACGCCCGTTCTTGCACCCGCAAACGTTTCCGAAATGTTTTCACTCACCGTCCGCGCTTTTGATGTGGCTTTCACTTATCGAACGCCCGTCATCGTCCTCGCTGACGCCTTTATCGGACAGGTCATGGAGACGATTGATCTTCCAAAGACGTTGACCATTCCTAAGCCTTGTGACGCCTCTTGGGCCGCCGATCCTGCCCTTCCGCCAAATGTCATTTCTTCGCTCGAACTTGATCCTTCTAAACGGGAAAAACAAAATGATATTCGGTTCAAGGCTTATGACGAAATGATGGAAAAATTGCCCATGTTCAGCCTAAAACACGCCAATGCCCCCAAAGCCCTTTGTGTCGCTTTCGGCATCTGCGCACGCATCGCCGATCAGGTACAACACACCAGGCAGGATTTTGACCTCTTCAGACCAATCACGCTTTGGCCGTTTCCACAAACTGCCCTCAGAGAAGCCGCCAAAAATATTCAACATATCCTCGTCATCGAGTGTAACCGCGGTCAGATGCTCGAAGATGTTCAACGCATTTTGCCGGACAAAACCCTTCATTTTTTGGGACACGACGGTGGTACCATTCCCACAACACAAGAAATAGAAGCTATGATGGAACGCCTGTAACAGCTTTCCTGCCACAAATGACGCCATCCTCCAAACGCCTTTTTTTTGATGAACGTTTCCAGCGGATGTACACTCAAGTGCGGCACGACCTCAGTCATGCCGCTTCTGTTACTTGACAGGCGCCTTTTGCGTCCGCCACATTCCATACATTATTATGACGCTTTTGCGTCTTGTCCCCGCTTTTCGACTGCGTTCACATTATGGAAAATCTTTTCAAGCTTCTCCTTGGCATGGGATTTATCGTCCTATTTGCCTACCTCGTCTATCAGATTAACGAACAAGCGACGAGCGATACCTTTACACGCCTGACGGCCAATCTCGAGGAAGTGCGCGAAGGAAATGCCGTCATTGCCAAAAGAAATGCACTTCTCAAAACAAAAATTGATGCGCTTCGCCACGATCCACGCGCCATTGAACGTAAAGTGCGCGACGAACTTGGCCTCGTCCGCTCCGACGAAATCGTCGTGTTTTTCAGAAATCCAGACGGTTCCGCAAGAGAATGGGGTAACGCCGGTGAACGTCTCGTCCAATCCAAAGACACCATCCCTGACGAAGTCGATACCTCCGATGTCGTCCCACCGACAGAAGAAGAAAAATCCTTGCTCCTCATTCCCAATGAAGGCGACGAAGAATAATCATAGACATATCATTCAATACATTCTCTTTATTTTCGCTATTATTATTGTGCTGAACATAGATAATGACAATACATGGTTTGACAGTGGGGAAAGCCTCACTGTCACATAAGCCGTATGCCTCTACTGTCGGTAACTATGCCCGGAACAATCATATATCCTTTTTATAAAAATACGATGCCTGCCGTCAGTATCACGATCAGTGTCATTAAAAAACCAATCATCCATAATCCACTGCTCGTCTCCATGCGCCTGCCATGTCCATCGGACGCCATTTCCCCTGTTGCCATGGACACCCTTTGAAGATCAGCCATCATTTCTACGACGTTTCGATAGCGTTCGTTGGGATTTTTACGAACGGCTTTAAGAATGACTTCGCCAATCGCCGTCTGACGCACCCATGACGGCAATTCCGCTTCAGAACCGCTGTGATGCCATTGAAGGGCCTGCGCCATATCCGTCGGAACAAGGCTTTTTCCAATGACCATCTGCGCCAATATAAGCCCAATGGCATAAATATCCGACGCCGCCGACGGCTGTTTTCCAAAAAATAATTCCGGCGCAATATATTGTGGCGTTCCCATGACCGTACCATCCATCGTCAGTTTTGGCACTGGCAAACGCGTCTGTTTCGCAATCCCAAAATCGAGAACCTTTACAAAATCCGGCTCTCCAATCACCTCTCTCAATAATATATTACTTGGCTTCAAATCTCGATGAATAATCCCCCGCTGATGCGCTTCATTCAGGCTTTTTAATATCTGCATTGTAATGTGGACGGCCCGCTGGACGCTGATACTCTCTTTCTGATGAAAAATCGATTGCAAGGATCGGCCTTCAATATATTCCATAACGATATATAAATGGTTATCTTCATCATTGCCGGCATCAATCAATTGAATGGTATTGGGATGGATCAAGTTTTTTATGATTTCGGCTTCCATTAAAAAACGTCGCACCACGGCTGGATCATTCTGATTCTTGAGTCGTTTCAATGCAACGACGCGATCAATGCCTATCTGGCGCGCACGATAAACGACGCCATAGCCGCCACGCGCAATTTCCGATAAAACTTCATACCGATGCGCAACCACATGACCAATCGCAAGTTCGGATGATTCAAGCCCCGTTTTCTTCCATTTTTCATGCTGCGGTTCGACCAAACCTAAAGTATCTGGCTGCCTTTCCCCACTTTCTGCCATTGCCTTTGCATACTCTGTCATTTGCAAGGGCGTCATCATTTCCGATAATGCCACACCCGCCGATGCCGCTTCTGCTTTGCGATTTTGGGCTGTACGCAAAGCCACTGTCGGCATTTCAAGCTCTCCGTCCGAAAGATGCAGATTTTGCGTCTTGATCGCATTTTGAGGCACCGCCTCCATGGCATCTTTCAAGGCATGTTTCGGAAGCAACGGCAATGCGGTTTTATCAATGACGCACGATGTTTGCTCTGGCAAACGCAGACGACGCTTCTCCGCATCACACCCACATTCCCTGTTTTTATCTTCCAATGCAGCGTTTTTCTGCGCCTGGTCTGCCAAATCTGAAACAATCCCAAGTTTTAATTGCATCGCAAGCTGGATCATCGATTCGTCCGCAGGCGCCTCACCCTCAAGGTGAAAAGCCTTCCAATGTTCCATATCACTTAGACTTGGCCCTTTTGCCTTCTCTAACACTTCTTCCATAACAACACTTTCCGACGGATACGCATACGACAAATCCCGCAGCGTCGGCACCGAAATGATCTCATTTATCGCACGTTCCATACCGGCACCGTCCAAAGATATCGTGCCACAAACACAAGACCCCGTCGATGCCGGATCCAGACTCAGACACGGCGCTGAAAGCGTATCTGCATAAGGCAGATAATTGGTATGCATATCTGGAATCGCATAATCCGTCGGTTTGAGCTGACGAAATAGAGATAATGGCGATTTTTCAGACTTTGTTTCGCGCAAATCGTTCATGGATAACCCCATAGCAAGCACCTGTCAGCATTGACAGCAATCATTGTTCTCATTTGCTATAAGGGCAATTTTTCTTTTTTTTCGCAAAAAAAAATCGGATGATTTCATTTTTTATAAAAATCATCCGTTGTAGCGTTCGATAACATGAGGTTTTATGAAACGCCATGATAAATTTTTGGTGGGGGAAGTCTCCCCCTACGCGGCTATTTTCCGAATGTTGAGACGTGTCACGACGCGTCTCAACACTCGGAAAATACGCCGCTACCCCCTCGTTCTTCAAAGTGGATTCAAAAACCGACGGGGTAAGGGCAAAAATATGCACACAAGCGATGATCAACAATAAAAGCGAAAACGAAAAAACTATTCGTAATCAGCTCCCCAGTAATAACCTTCTACAAGCGTGAAAGCTGAGATATTCCGATAGGGATAGTCCTTGTAGTTGTCGCGTATTGTCGGACATACGAATCGCTCATCGCCAAATTTGTAAGTAAAGGCACATACCCAATAGCCTGTCAATTCACTCAAATCGGCCATAAACTGAAGATTGGGATTCTTATATTCATAAAATAACAAATTTTGATAAGCGGGAATTTGTTTCCAATCCTCAGTCGTCAACATGGTCTCTGGATTTTTATTGGTACAATAAACGACAGGATCGACAAGTGCCGGCGACATCTGATTGTAAGCGGATGCTTCGCCCATATAAATATCACTGTATATTTTTTTGTTCGAGGCATCGACATATCTGAGGTTGCACCATGACGGTTTATGCTCTGCATTATAAGCACTTACTTCGAGAGCGAACGTCTGTTTATCTGTCAATTTTGTATTGCTATCCATTAAATAAGGCGTGCCTTCAAGCAAATTGGCTGTGCCATCCTCAATTTTTGGCAAACATGCGTAGCTGTCCGCTCCAATATCAAAAATAAAAGTACATTGATAATTGCCCGCATCACCGTCAAATGAATATGAATGGTATTCTGTATTGACATCACATTCTGAACACGGTCCCTGAATGGCATTCACATAACGCCATGTGCTGACAGCTTTATCGATACTGCCACACGCAAGGCGTGCCTTCACATCAGAAGTTTCCAACGGAGACTCAATCAAAATACGACTGTAAACCTGATCAATGCCTTCATCGATCCACTGAATATTGCACCATGTCGGTCGCTTACAACCATACGTCACTTCGCCGGCAGCACCTTCGATTTCTGTACAAAGCGTACTCAGGCCACAGTCTTCAACTTGTGTTGCCTTATGACTGGTACACTGCATGAGTTTGGTGTCTTTGCAATACAAACCGTCGTCACCACATTCGATGGTATCGCATTTATTTGTCGCCGTATTACAGAACTGCGTCGAAGCATCGCACGCCTTAAGCGTCCATTTGCCCGAAGAACACACATAATGCTTGCCATCCGCACATTTTTCAGAACTTCCCGTACATTCATCGCACTGCTTTTTCGAAGCATTACACGTCGTTCCGGTCACACACGTTTCTTTTGTTGCCCAATGCTCGCTGACGCATTGCTGAAGTACATTATCCTTACACTGATAACCGGAGCCTTCACACTCTTTTTCAACGACGACCTTCGGCTTACAAACGCCGTTATTGGCATCGCACAAATCAGCTTCTTCACAGGATGCTTTCACATTCCACTGACCGTCACGGCACTCCATGAGATCCTTCCCGGAACATTTGCGTTCCGAGCCATCACAGACATCACACTGATCTTTCGCCGGATCACAACGGCTGGCCGTATCACACGTCGCCAATGTCGTCCATGTATGGTTGACACAGCTCATGAGCGTTTTGCCATCGCATTTTTTGCCTGAAACACACGCATAGCACTGTCCCTTGCTTGCATCACAGAGATTCACATCACCGCAGTCGAGCGATTTTTTCCATGCATTATCAATACACTTCTGAAGTTCTCCCGTTGACAGGCACTGATAAGTTCCATCCGTACACACTTTTTCGATACAGCTTGCCGTGGTGTCACTCGTCTCTTTGCAAATTTTTCCTGTACATGAATCAGCAATGCTAAAGGCGTTGTCTTGACATTGTTCGAGTTTGCCATCGTTACAACGCATATCACCATCGTTGCAATTGATCGCCACACACGATTTAGTGCCGGTGTCACACATGCTTTCGGATCCGCATGGATTAGTGATTTTCCAAGTGTTATTGTCACACGTTTCAACAGCATTGTTGTTACAGCGTTTTGCGTTGTCATCACACACGTGAACGACGCAATCCTTTTGTTTGTCGCTACAAACGTTGCCCGAACCACACGATTCTTCGACCCACGCATTCTGGCGGCACGTGCGCTTGGTATTGCCATCTTTACATTCGACAGTGCCTTCCGTGCAGACAACGGGTTCGCATGCAGCCGTCGTCCCGCGCATCATACAGATCTGATCGACGCATGGGGTCGTCTGTTTTGTCCCCGTTGAACACGAAATCACAGCATTGTTTTCGCAATAATCGGCACTTGTACACGGCACTACCTGGCTTACGCAACGTCCCTGCGCTTCACTACACGTTTCCTGCGTTCCACAAGTCTGTGAATGCGACCAATGCAGCGTATTGTCACAGGCGTACAAAGCTTTGTCGACACAGCGGAACATTCCAGTCTGACAAGTGTCCTGAACATCGTTTTTGTCGCAATCTTTCGCCGTCGCATTACACGTTTCCTGCGCCCCACATGTCTTCGAAAGCGACCATTTCTGAGTACTGTCACAGGCATAGAGGGATTTACCTTCGCACTTATACTGTCCCGTCTGACAATCGCCGGTGATCACATCGTTATTCCGAATGCACCTGCCAAGTGTGGAACTGCAGGTTTCCGCGACGCCGCAGGTTTGTGAAAGAACCCATGTTCCCGCATTGTCACACACCTGAAGCTTATTATCGTCGCATTTGAAGGTACCGGTCGCACACTCCCCCGTTGACGTCGAATCCGCGCATCCCGACGCAAGAAGCAATGCAGACAGACAAAGCCCAAGACTAATTTTCTTTCCCATTATGACACTCCTGGCAAACTGAACGCGACAAAACAGCCGCAAGATTGAAACATTCGCTTGTTTTTTACCTGATCAGTCCGTGTTTTCAAGTTATAATTCTTAAAAAGAAAACAACGGCGTATTGACCGAAGGGAAATAGCCGATGTCATAAAACAGCGGCGTATTGACCGAAGGGAAATAGCCGATGACTTAAAACAGCGGCGTATTGACCGAAGGGAAATAGCCGATGTCGGACGCGTATTGCCTAGCAATAAGCGACCGCATATACAAAAAAGCACCGACGACCGGTGCTTTTCGTAACATTAATATTTGAAACTTGAACCACCCACGAATTCACGCAGAATCGAAGTCGGCGGCACATACTCAGGATAAATCGCCACAATTTTGTCGATCAGCCGACGCAGCCGGAAAGAAATCGGCTGAGCTGGGCTATCTTCAGGGACTTCGAGAAGGTAGCGTTCAGCATAGACTTTGAGGACGGCCAATTCATAGACGAGCGACGTATTGAAGAAGGCATCCGCAAGATGCTGATATGGGAAGATGTGCTTGATCTCGCCGCGGCGCACGGAAGGCCATCGCATGATGTTCGATTCCGCTGTAATTCCACGCGTATAACGGTCACGCACGATACGGCGCAAAAGCCGTATATCGGAAGCGCTGACGCGGTTGACGTTATCGAGTGGAAGGCTCGTCATAGGATTGATAAAGATGCGGAAGACGCCGTCGCCCTGCTCAAAGGGCATACGCGGATTGAGGCCGTGAATGCCTTCGAGAAGGAGAACATCATTTTCACCCAAAGTGATTTGTGGACCGCCGTCGTGAATGCTTTTACCCGATTTGAAATCGTAATGCGCCGTTTTGACCGTTTTGCCGTGAATGAGGTCATGCAGATGCTCGCCCAAAAGTGGGATATCGAGGGCTTCAAAAGCTTCGAAATCGTATTCGCCGTTTTCATCGCGGACAGTACGTTCGCGATCGACATAATAATCGTCGAGAGAAATACACTTCGGCATGAGTCCATTAACCTGAAGCTGAATGGACAAGCGTTTGAGGAACGTTGTTTTGCCGGAAGAGGAGGGACCTGCAATACAGATGACTTTGACGCGCGGCACGTGATTGAGGATCTGATCGGCAATCTGGCTGATGCGTTTTTCATGGAAGCCTTCGGACACGCGAATGAGGTCATCAACATCACCGGAGACAGCGAGATCGTTAAAGGCACCGACGCTCGTCAGGCCGAGCCCGCGAAGCCAGGTATCGTGTTGCTTGACGAGGGTGCCATAGTTAAGGCGAGCGGGATTCTCGGTTTTGAGACGTTCATCGCTGTTATGGAATAGCAAGAGTTCATTATTTTCGGCAGCCGCACGCACATAAAATGACTTAAGGACACCTGCACTTGCGACGAGCGGAACAATCTCCATGGCATAAACCTCACCACAGGAGACGAGGGCAACCGAAGAACTGCGATATTTTTTGAGAAGCCGAACGGCATCCGTCCAACCCTGCGCCGTAAAACGGGCACGCGCTTCGTCGAGCGAACAATAATCGCGTCTGAAGACGACGTCTTCTTCCACGAGCCGATGCATTTCGGCATCCATTTTTTCCGCGAGTGTATTGAGATCGTGACCGTGCGCATCAATCACTTCGATGATATAAGCGTAACCGACGCTTGGCCCAACACGAAGCTTGACCTCTGGATCGACAATATGTGCAGCTTCCACGGCGAGAAGAACGAGACTTTGACGATAAATCATGCGTCCTTCAAGGCCTTTAGTCGTGATCGGTTCGACGCGTCCGGAGGTATAAAGCGGGCGATTAAGCGAAATATTTTTGTTGTTAAAGAGCGCCGAAATCACGGGAAGGCCGTCAATTTCACGTGGAAGAATCGACAAAAGCGGTGTTCCAATACGCACTGTGCGCTCTTCACCACCGATGTTAATATTGACCGTTGAGCGCATATTGTTGGCAGGCGCATTGTAAATGCTTAAAATAATCTGGCTGATTTCTTCGAGGTGGCTGTCAACGCGCTCGGGCACGGCATGCATCATGCGGATAGCCAGCTCAGGATGCGTGCCAATCAGATTCTTAAACGTATCTTCATCCAGAATTGCTATTTCGGCATCCGATACAACATGCATGGTCAGTCTTGGCTGCATCCATCCCCAGATGCCCCAAGCACCAAAGGCCTCGCCACGAGAGAGGATTGCGATTTCACGTGAACCATGACAGGCGGCAAGTTCACCGCTCAAAAGAACGCAGAATCCCGTCGATGACGGCACCTCTTTTCCCGCCGAAATTCTTACAACCGACATACAGGCGGCTATCGCTTCGCGTTCTGCATCACTCAGCGTTGAAAATATGCCCTGTGCGAGACAATCTTTAATAATCAAATTCCGCATTCTTTTTCTCCTTGCAACACCAACCGGCAACAGACCGGCCAAAACGATCAGAATGGATCCCGTTTCCGCCCGGCAGATCTATTGCAAAGCCAAGGACAAGTCACGGAATAAGGTTCATTGATATCTGCAAGTGCCCAAGAGGGCACATCAACGACATGTGATACCCAACGCCTTAACGCAGTGCTTTAATTTCTGCCTCAAGCTCCTCTGCCTTTTCATTTTGTCCAAGTCCGCGATAGACTTTGACGAGGAGCTGCTTAGCTTCTTTGTGATCCGGATGTTCCTTCAAAAACGAGATCAGGATCGTCTGAGCAACTGGCCAATTGCGTTTTTTAATGTTGTCCCGCGCCTGGGAAAGTAACTTTTCGGCCTCCTCGGCCATAATTTTTTCGGCTTCCTCATCGCTGATCAGATTAGCATTTGGATCAACAGGAACATTCACATCAGCCTCAGGCACCGCAACCGCTTCATCACCAATCATCGCGACAGGCTCTTCTTCGACGGGTTTTGGCGGAGCAGTTTTGACGATCGGCTGCTCATCGTTAGCCACGAGTTTTTCCACGCCGTTCACCATCTCAATATGATAACCAGCTGGTATCTCTTTCTTCACAAATGTATCCTTGTCAATAACACCCATAAAATACAAGGCGAACATGACACAGGCGATCATAAAAATCGCAGCAGCCACCGTTTTGAGCAATTTGCTGTCGTTCTGACGGCGTTTCTTTTCTTCTTTTCGCGTTTTGGCAATACTGCGCATCGTATTTTTCGACGCACTGGCAACGCCAAAATTCATATTTGGCGACGGCGTAGAGGCAACCGGCATCATATTGATCATCGAAGCCGTCGCTGGGACTGCATTACCTTTTGTTGATGTCTTGGGGACATCGCCAAGCGGGAAAAACTTCGTGATCAATTCCGTCGTCAGGACTTCGGAATAATCTCCCAATTCTTTCCAGTCGTCTTCGCCTTTGGCCACTTTGACATTTTCAAGCGTCGTGCGTCCTTTGAGCCAATCCTGAAGTGAAGCAAGATCATGGAAAGTATAAGTCAAAACCGAATCTCTGATTTTCCACGTCACATCATCACCCGGTTTTGCTTCGGATACCGGTTCGGCGGGTGCTTCGGATGGCGCTGCTGCCACATTCGGGCGAACCAGAATAAGATGTGCACAAGTTGGACACTTGACACGAGCGCCTTGAGCCGGAAGTCGGTCTTCGTTGACCTGATAGCTTTGACCGCATTGATCGCATGTTACGAGCATGGGCGGATTCCTTAAATAAAAGTTCTAAAATTTGGCCTTCTGTCAAAGGTCACAACACGTATCTACTATGCCACAAAATTAAGCCTTTGGCACATTTTTCATAACTTTTGGTTGGAAAACACCTGTTTTTTCTGTTTTTCCCAATACATCCGCTCCGAATCCGTCGTCAGTGGATCAGCAAGAAAACGGTCTGAAACATGTCTAACGCAAGCCACATCACCATTTTCCAGGCAGCGTGTGGCGATCTGCCGAGCAAATTTTTCTCTCTCCACACCCCGCCACACATATCTGGCATGATCAATCGTCCAGATACTGAAACGAATGAAAGTTTCGTGGGACAAACTGCTGGATAATTCCTCCATATAAGTGGCACTAAAAATGGCAGCTGCTTTAGGTGCCGGTGCCGCCTGAAACGCCGTGGCAACCGACACGGCCTGCTGACGTTTTTCCTTTTCCATAAATTGTCGGGCAAAAGTCAGCGTGTCGAACATGTGTGCTGCCGACTTCTGATACAGTGCATCCAACTGCGCAGTCAACGCATTATCATCCAAAACTTCTCCACGAACGTACTTCATGGCAAGGTCATATCCATACACTTGTGGATTCGTCGCACGTGCCAATCCCTTCGTCACATCTTTTGAGAACTTGCCAGCCAATGCGCGATCCCCAAGCGATAATGCCGTAAAAGATGCAACTGCACGGCGCACTTTGCCAACCATGGGCTTTGCTCTCTTTGTCCAGCTTGCAAAGGCCTTCTCAATCTTCGGTCTTTTCTTCGGCTCAAAATGGGTCAGTACCCACTCGTAAGCTGAAGCGTATGCATCGTATTCCGAGCGAAGCAGCGTGCGATAGCTTCCTTTGAGCTTTGAAAAACACGACGCTGTCTGACGAAGACGGTCATAAAAACGCGTTTGCGGAAAAAGTGTCTGCATGGCAGCATCAAGCCTTGACGCCAATACGAGGCGATCTTGCGCAAGCAACTGTATCATGACTGTATGAATCTTACATTCCAACGCTTTCAAATCCTCGTCGCGCCATGAGGGATTCAAAGCCACGGCCCAACCGAATTCTTCCCTCGCCTGCCCTAATGCCATCAAAAGCCCATTGCCTGCCATATCAATGGCATCCTGATCCCGCGATGCCACAGCCTGATGCAAAACATCAATGGCCTGATGAAGTTCTTGTGCTGTTGGCTGACTACCTGCAAACGTTATCCCATCATCCACTCGGCAAAATAACGAAACCTCTGTCTGCGATGGCGTCAGCATCGTCCCTGTTTCCGGTACAAATTCCTTCTTAAACGCCCATTCACTCAGCGGAAAACGAATCCACAGTGTCTTTGCTTCATCCACGACATACATACATTCCAAACGTTGCTGCATTGATATGCCATGCGCCTCAAATGTCGCTTCAGCAGCCTGAAGCTTCTTTAAACGCACTTGGTCATTACTTTGGATGGCATATTTTTTTAGCAACGGAATTAACGCCGCATAAACGTGGATCCGCTCAGACGATGTCAGCGTCGTATCTTCAAACAACGCCTCAATATCGTCTTCCATAAAGTCACTCTGCGCAACACTGCCATTTGTGGCATAGACTTCCAAGAGCCGCATCACAGCCTGACTACGTCCCTGCGTCGCCAAACCCATGATACGCCACATACTCTCGTCACTGCGCTTGATCTTGGTACAATCTTTCGTGCCACAGTCAAATGCAAGCGTGTCGATCCAAAATTCAAGCTCTAGCGCCTGCGTTGAAGCATCTTCTATACGATCATGATGCAATGCACGACGCCCAAAAAGCGATGAAACAAACGTCTCATATTGTTCTTGTCCGCTATCCTGCGCCATACACTGGCGCTCAGGCAGCATCACCCCGACCGTCAATAACACTGTCAAAAGAACATATATTAAATGATATGGATACTTCTTCATGGACAATTCCTTGTCATCACCTGGCTGACATCCCCTCAGCCGTGTTCATAACCTTTATATACTAGAAGTTTGGACGATGGCGTCAATTTTTTGGGGAGGCACGGCTTCCATGCAGCGCGCCACTCGTGGGTGTACCCAGAGTGCAGTTTTCAAACACCACAAAAAATCGTGCGAAGCCCACAAGGACGATGCGCACGATTCATGTGTAAAGCGACGACTTCCTTCAAAGCCAATTGTCAAATGATGGCAATCCACCTACCATTGCCAAAGTTTTTCGCGCTTTTCCTGAAGCGCCTTTGCCAGCGTCGTGCCGCGGCGACGCGATGCCTCATTTGCCACAGCGATACCGACGAGGATAAGACCTATCATGAGCAGATAGACCCACCAGCTCAGTTCGAGCCAGAAATTTGATGTTGACCGGAAAAAGATTACAAGAATCGGCACAAGCCCCGATGCAAGATAACGCATGCGCTTCATGCGCAATCCCAAAAGAATAGAGACCACTGCAATCACTGTGACAAAACAGGCGTGGAACAAAAGCGATTCTTCCATAAAACAGAGTAACAACACGCCAATGGCAAAAATCCAATAAGCCATGCTATGGGCTACGTTGTGCCATCGCCACAGACACCATGCTAGAATATACGCTGGCAAGGCAAGGCACATCACGGCACATTCTGGAACAATGATGTCAGGCACAAAGGAACTGCGCACCACGAGACGAATCGCACCGCCGATCGAGGGTAAAGCCACTGCTGCTGTGATCAACCAGCGGTCATGCAAACTGCGTCCGTGATCATTAAAATATTGGAGAAGATTGAGCGAAATCAAAAGGATGCCAAGCGTCCGAATAAAATGATACGGATCGTGGTCGATAAATACGAGCATGAGCGCCGGCAAAACCCACATCAGGCGGTCGCCTGTGATGCCACGCATCGGGCGCGAAACAAAAAAAGCATACACGGCCATGACAACACTGACGATAAGCCACGACACCCATTTCCAACGGTAATATGAACCGTCATCATAATAAGCAAATGCCTGATTTACGAGATAAAGCAAACCACAAAACATCATAAATGCTGGCACATAATCATGACGAATGGCCTTTTTGCGACAAAGCATAAAGGATGTCCCAACACTTCCAGCAATAAGTAGCAAAGCCATCACAAGCTGTATACCACAGCTCATATCAACCATG
>JAFOHE010000148.1 GCA_017421975.1 Pseudomonadota bacterium | reverse complement strand
TCTTTTTCTTTTGGTTCATGCGCTTTTGTGGTGAATTCTGCATCGAGCGCGAGGGTATGTTTATCATCCGTCGTTTCTTCGTCAGTTTTTAACTTTTGCGCCTGAGATGGCATCAGGTTATCTGCGAGTGCATGAATGTCGTAATGGAGCAGATAGTAACGGATCATAAAGAAACATGCGAGGAGCGCCAGCGTGAAGCCGATTAAGATATAGCGAATTCGGCGCATCATATTTCGGAAACGCTGTTTTCGCGTCGTTTTGATCGGCGTGTCGTTCGATAGGACGGGGATATCGTCGGCCTTTGGTGATGCTTCAGGCGTTTGTTGTGCTTGAATTGGCAGACTGGGATTTGCGTGTATCACAGCATTGGACGATGGTGTTACGCTGTCCTCTGGTTTTGTAGCAATGGGTTTTAGCAAGGTGTTGGCAGTGACACTGAAGTCTTCGGCGACAGCGTTTGGCAATTCCTTGGAAAAGGACTGTGTCAGACACATGGAACGCGTGCGTGCGCTTCTGTCTTGTCGTGCCTGGTCATCGAGCAAGGCCTGGAAAGCCTCATCGAGAAAATCGTTGCTTGAATGAACGACGAGCGCATCGTGTTCGAGGATGGGAAAGAGTTCGGAGACGAGATCACGATTGTGCGGTGTGAGATTATTATCGCGCAGGAATGATTCGATAGCGTCGTAAAAGGCGTCTGCCGTTTGATACCGATCGTCCCGTTCTTTTTGAAGTGAAGTCTGAATGATATGTTCAAGCGCTTCGGGGATATCGTCTCGGAATTGAGAGAGTTTGGGCGGATCAATGGTCTTAATGCGTTCGATGCTTTGTAGGTCAGAGGTGCCTTCGAACGGTCGGACGCCGGTCAGGAGTTCATAAAAGACGAGGCCGACGGAGAACAGGTCGGTTCTTGCGTCGAGATGAGCGCCGCGGGCCTGTTCTGGGCTCATGTAGGCGAATTTGCCCTGAACCATGCTGGCGGTACTTTCGTGGGAACGCTGTTCATTTTTGGCGATACCGAAGTCAATGAGTTTGACCTCACCTTCGCGGGAAAGAAGGATGTTGGATGGACTGATATCGCGGTGGATGATGCCAAGCGGATTTCCGTCGTTGTCGGTTGCGCGATGTGCGTATCCAAGCCCTTTAAGGACTTCCATGATGATGAGACAGCAGAGGTCGATCCGGATCTTTTGCTGATGGAGGGCAAACTGCTTGAGTATGAGCCTGAGATCTGCGCCGTCAATATGTTCCATGGCGAGGTAATACTCACCATTCTCGCATCCCATGTCGAAAATCTGGACGATATTGGAATGTGTGAGCGCGACGAGTGTGCGCCCTTCATTTAAGAATTTTTCGACAAAAGTGGGTGAATTTGCGAGTTCGGGCAGAATTTTTTTGATGACACAGCGTTTTTCGAATCCGGCGACGCCATTAAATCGAGCAAGGTATATTTCCCCCATGCCACCTCGAGCCAGTCTTGCTAAAAGCTCATAGCGTCCGAATGTCTGTAAGGGTTCCTGCATGACAAGGATTCTTGTGAAAACAACTCAGTCCAAAATGACTTCCGTGGTGACAGAAGTACGCATACACTATCATACATTTGTCGCCTCGATTGAGAAAAAAATGACCATTTTGTCTGACTCAAACGCCAAAACGCAACGGTAACTCTTTTGATTGCATTTTTATTCCCTTGATGTGAGGTGATTGAATCATCCGGTAGGTCTATTTTATGGAACGGTGTAACGCAGGAAACGAAATCCCCAGGGGAGAACGAGGGGGTAGCGGCGTATTTTCCCGTAGGGAAGATAGCCGCGTAGGGGGAGACTTCCCCCACCGAAAGAGAAACCTTGTTTTCTTGCTTGCCCGCCTTGTCCTCGCTAATATGTTGCAAAGTTGGGGGAGTAGACCGTTTCCATCGGTAATTTTGGGGTAACGGTCAGCACAGGGGGTGCATCTACGAACAAGGATGTTGAAATGAGAAAAAGGTGGTTATTAGCCGCTTTCGTATGTTTATTATCTTCGTGTCAGCCACAGCCGGAAAAAGTGATTGAGACACCTTTGCAGGAAAGTGAAGCGGTTTCTGATGTGGCGTTGGCGGATGAGCCGGTTGTCGATAAGGCACGACAGCGCCTTGAAGCATTTGTCGAGAAGAATGCAGATGCTTTTGTGGACTATGCGATGCGTGCGGCAGTACCGCCAGATTTGGCTGGAACGATTCGCAAATTGATCGATCAGCCGAAGGCATCGAAAGGGCTTGTATCCTCTGAATATGGTGATTTGAAGCTTCCTGGTGTTCGCCATGTGGATGTCTTGAAGGAGATGTATGGTGCGCGGGAAGATGCGCCGTTCTTTTTTCAGGGGGTGTCGCTTCGGTCTTCGGTGATGCCGTTTATTGAGACACTGCGTCACTTAGATGCACGTGGAGTGACGCCGAAGATGCTTGAACCGACGGCATGTTTGTCGGCGATTGAACAACTTTCTGCTTCATCGGAAGGACAGGAGGATGCGTTTATTTTTTCGGCGGACGAGCGTGTGGCGCTCGTGGATGATTTGGTTGCGCATCCGTTTGATATTTCGGATTCGCGAGCCGTGCGTGCGTGGATTGACGGCATGTTGGGTGAAGAGACGATCATGCCGCGTCTGAAAGCCTATGTGTCAGGCAAAAAGCAGGATCGCGGCGACAGCGTCAAATGGGCAGCCCTTGCGGATGTTTTGCTTGCGGATCATCTCATGACGTATGCAGAGATCGTCAAGTTTAACAATCGCACGCATCTGACAGCGGAAGAAACGGCGAGTTTGGGGAACAAACCGACGTCACAAAAGTATGCCCGCATTGCGCTTGAACGTGTCAAGCCGTGGTTTGAAGAGACGGTGAAGGCTCAGACGGAGGCAGCGTTTGGTGCACAGCTTCAAGGTCTGTATCCGATTCATCCGCAATACGAGCGGCTTGTGGAAGCGCATCATCGTTATGCGGCATTACCGGACTGGCAGACGGTCAAGGCGGGCAAAGTGACTGCCAAGAAGGCGTCTCCTGTTGTCAGGGCATTAAGACTTCGTCTTGCAGCTGAGGGGTTTTACCATGGTGATGTGAGTGAGGAAGCGCAGAAGACGCCGGAATTTGAGGTTTACGACAACGAAATCCGCGCTGCAGTCCGTGTGTATCACGATACGCACCAACTTGATTATGATGAGAAGAAGGGTCTTCAGAAGGAATTTTGGACGAGTTTGAACACGCCGCGTGCGCAACGTCTTGCTGTGATTGATGAGAATATCCGACGATGGTATTCGACGTATCTTGTGCCATCAGATTTTTACATTTACGTCAATGTGCCGGATTTTCATGGCGAAGTGTGGAAAGATGGTCAGCTTGTGCATCGTTTTCCCGTCGTTGCTGGATCGGCGCGTCGATCATGTGATCCGGAGACGAAGCAGTGGTATTATATCAATGCAACGCCATTGATGCATGCCAATATGTTGTATGTCGAATATAATCCTTATTGGAACGTGCCGATGCGGATTGAGCAGGAAGATTATATCGAGAAGATCAATGCGGATCCGACGTGGCTTGAGACACATGGTTTTGAGTATTATACCGAGAATGGACATACGATTTTGAGGCAGCTGCCAGGGGATAACAATGCGCTTGGCCGTGTCAAATTTATTTTCCCGAATCCGCACAGTACGTTTTTGCATGACAGTCCGCAGAAGCGTTTTTTCAAGTATCCGATTCGCGCGTTTTCGCATGGTTGTATGCGTGTATGGGAGCCATTGAAACTTGCCGAGATTCTTTTGAAGCTCGATGGACAGTGGTATGATGGCATTGCTACGGAGATAGAGGATTTTCAGACGCGACGCATCGTGTTCAAAAATCGTTTCGATGTTTTTATCGATTATTTCACGGTACGTGTCGATGATGCGGGGCTTGTGTATTTCTTGTCTGATCCTTATCATTATGTGAAGGATGCGCTCAATCCGCCTACAGCGAAGCAGCTTCAGTGTAAGCCGAGCGAGAAAAAATTCATTCCAAGGACGAGTTTGCAGCAAGGTGGTGAAGATGTTGGAAGCGATGAAACGACGGGTGTGGATTGATGAATGTGCTGCTTCGTGATAGTATTGCCTAATGTGTGCAACATCAGCGCGTATGTTGGCGAGTGAACGAATTGCCGTATGGTGAAGGCGGAAAAATGGACGAAAACAAAACGTCGCTTCCAGTAGCGAATGAGCATAAAAAAGGTCAGATTGCGTGCATATTGCTTTCATGCGTTGCCATTGGTTTGTATTTTGTACCGTATGGCTGGTATGCGTTGTACCCGTTTATGTTGATTTATACGTTTGTCCATGAAATGGGTCATGGCATAGCTGCCGAGATGATGGGTGGGCAGTTTGTAGATTTCAAGATGTGGCTTGATGGCTCTGGTGTTGCGGCATTTCGTCTGTTGAAAGATGCATCTGGTTTTGCCAAAGCGTTTGTGGCCTTTGGTGGTCTGATTGCTCCCGCCATTTGGGCGGCCATTTTTTTGATGCTCGGTCGTTCGAGAAAACTTGCGCGTATTGGTCTGTACTTGTGTGCGTTTATTTGTGTCGCATCATTGATTCTTGTCGTGCGCAATCTCTTTGGTTTCTTTTTTGTCGCTGTCTGCGGTTTACTTTCGTTTGGTATTGCCTATTTGTGTCGGCCGAGAGGCAAGAATGAGGCAGGGGAATTGTCGCCGCTTCGCGATTCTTCAGTGCCTCAGTATACGATGTTGTTTTTGGCGATGACGCTTTGTACGTGTGTTTTTTCACGTGGCGATTACCTTTTTACGGCTGTTGCAAATACCGCCGAAGGCCCTGCACCAAGTGATGTTGCACAGATTGAGAACAATCTTCTTTTGCCCTATTGGTTTTGGGGTGGTTTGATTGCCGTGATTTCTGTCGGTGTTCTCATCGTAGGTTTATGGAGCTTTTTCAAGCCAAGTAAAAAGGCGATTGAGGGCGATAAAAGGTGATTGTCGTCTTCATTTTATTTTGCGTAGGCCTGATGCTCTTTTGTTTTCAGCTGGCATGGCATATTAGCGTCATTCGAGACGGCAAACCCATGCACCGTTGGAACTGTTTGCATGCGCGTCTCCAAAATATGCTGATGACGACGTTTGGGCAGACGCGCATCATCGAAAGACCGTGGGGGTGGGCACACGTCGTTTTGATGTGGGCTTTTTTCGTGTTTTTGACTTCTGGTCTTGAGATGCTTGTGGCATGTCTCGTGCCTGGGTTTACGTGGGCACGTGTTGTTGGCGCGTCAATGCATGGCATTTTGTGCGTCATTCAGACGTGGTTTGCCTGGGCGGCGCTTTGTGGCATCGTCGTTATGAGTACACGGCGTATTGTCGCGAGAAAATTGACGTTTACGAATTTCGATGCCTGTTTCATCCTCGCGGATATTTTTGTTCTGATGCTGACACATATCGTGGGGATGAGTGCCCAGATTGCGATGGGACATACGGTATTTACCGCGATGATGCCGATAGAATCGTCGTTTGCATCGTGGGTGCCGATAACATCGGCTGCTCATGTTCACTGTGCCATGAGTGCCATACATTTGGTATTGATGGCTATTTTCCTCGTCTGGATTCCGAATAGCAAACATCTTCATATTGTTTTGGCCTGGCCGGACGTTTTTTTCTTTTCTCGCGAATGGTTTGGTAGTCAACAGGCGTCCTATAGCCCGGATCCGATTGATTTTGAGGCTTACGAAAAGGCCGTCGATGAGGCCATTGCTTCGGGAAAAGAGGAAATGCCATCCGTTGGGCTTGGGCATTTCGACGATACAACGCAAAAGCAGCGCCTTGAAGCGATGAGCTGTACTTTGTGCCGACGCTGTAATAACGTCTGTCCTATGCTGACCCAAGGCGTGACGGACAAAGGCCCCATGGAAGCCATGATGTGTCTTCGCAAGATGTGTGTCATGGCGGAAACCAGGCGACAACGCGTTTTGGCAATGGCATCTTTTGGAAAAAAGCTCGAGCCAGAGCCGGTATCTGTGCGTCCGCTTATGCCAGCACTTATGTCTTCGGATGCGCTTTGGCAATGTACGCAGTGTGGTGCTTGTGATCGTGCCTGCCCGCTTCAGCACGAACATACCCTCCGCATCATGATGATGCGTCAGAACGCCGTTGCTCAACAAGAAAATGTGCCAGTTGGCTTGCTTCGTTGCTTTGAAATGACAGAGAGAAGCGGCAATCCGTGGGGTTATCCCAAAAAGGCGCGGCAGGCGCTTTGGACATTGGCGCAGACACAGGACGAGGTGGACAAAGTAACTGAGGTTAAAAGGGAAACGCAACCCCCTGTCGATACCCCTGATGCCCTGGCTGATGGGTTGCCAAAGCGGATTGCGCTTTTTGCAGGCTGCATGGCGTCTTATGATAAAAAAGCGGCTGTGACGCTTCGGCTTATTCGGCAGTGGCTCGTGGATGCCGGTTTTGATGTTTCCATGATCGAGGGTGAAACCTGTTGTGGCGAACCCCTTCGTCGTGCCGGTAATGAACTCGGCTTTGAGACACAGGTCAGAGAAAATATGCGCCACATTGAGGCTGTCGGTGCCGATATGATCGTGACGGTATGCCCGCACTGTGCTTTCACGCTTTCTGACAGCTATCGTGCTTACGGTATGAAAGTGCCCGCTTTCCATATCGTTCCCTTCTGGCGGTATTTGTTTGAACGCGGTGCATTGTTCTTTTCATCATCGCCCAAGGGGGCGTTGGCACTTCATATTCCGTGTTACTTGTCGAAATATGCGGATGAGTCAGCGTTTATTCTTCGCATGCTCAGGGACTGTGGATACACCGTTTTCGAAACGGATAAAGCGCATCGTGCTTCTTGTTGCGGTGCTGGTGGCGCGAAGTTCTTTTATGATGATCGGCGCGTGATTACGCAAAATAGGGTGTCGGAATTGCTTCATACCGGTGCGCAGAAAATTGGCACATTTTGTCCTTTCTGTACACAGATGTTGGGTGATGAAGTGCAAAATTCAGGTGGCAACTCTTTAATAACGTGCGTCAATGTGATAGACGAACTCGCCGAGTGTGTGCAATGTAAGCGCATGTCCAAGTGAATCATTTAATAATCGGGAAAGAGACGATTTCATGTCAGAAAATAATGTCAAAACAGAACAGGCATCTGTGGCAGAGTCCTTAGAACAGGCTGTGGAAGTCACAGATATACAGTCAGAAAAGCCACACGTATCCGAAAAAAAAGACGAACAGGCGAAGAAGGAAGCAGAGACGCCGAAGAAACATTCCAATTTGTTTGTGCGTTGCATTTCCGTCGTCATTTTGCTTCCGCTTCTTCTTCTTCTCATGCTTTATGGGGGGGTGACCGCATGGGCGATATTTATGGGCGTGGCTGGTTTTATTGGTGCCTTGGAATATATGCGCATCACCAATACGACGGAGAAGCTTTCGACGCGCGTCGTCAGTGCCATTTTGGCGATGATACCGGCTGTGACGGCGTATCTTTTTCTGGGCCAGAACGCGCCATTAATTTCTGAACATTCCGTCTTTATTTTTGCAGCGAGTATCGCCGTATGCCTCTGGGGCGCATTTTTGTTTACCTGTTTTCGCCCGCGTGAAATTCCAAAAGCAAGTTCGGTCATAAATGCTACTCTGGGCGTCGCCGTTTATATTGGTTTTACGTTTCTCTGTCTTGCCCTGCTCAAACGTGATTTTCATAACGGCAATGCCTGGCTCTTTACGTTGATGGCTATGACCTGGGGATCGGATACGGGCGCGTATTTTGTGGGACGCAAATTTGGACGCCACAAGCTTGCGCCGATATTGAGCCCCAAAAAATCGATTGAAGGTGCTGTCGGTGGCTTTGCAAGTGCCATTGTTGCTGCCGTGATTGCAAAATATATCGCTTTCCCCGATATAGCGATCTGGCAGATGCTCGTTTTGGCTGTCGTCGCAAATTTCCTTGCTCAGATGGGCGATCTTTCCGAATCCCTCATCAAACGTGCACACGGCATCAAGGATTCAGGCAACATTATTCCTGGACATGGTGGCATACTGGATCGCGTCGATGCTCTTATTTTTTCAGCCCCATGGGTCTATGGTTTTGCTTATATGGTGCATTTCAGCTAGAAGGCGTCAGGGTTTGTTTACGGGCTGCTACCCACATACGTGTCGTGCGGTGGTGAGCCCAAAATCGGCCTTTTTGTGTATTTACATATAGGTAATACGCATGGTCGATGGCGCTTTTAGAGTCTATGTTTGGTTTTTGCCAGATGGGTTAAACGGCCTTCGGGTCGTCACATGAAAAAAAATGGCCGTTGTTTATATTGTCATACTTATTGGCGTACTCGTTTTCGTGCACGAATTTGGGCACTATGTGGCAGCCCGCATTTTTGATGTCAAAGTCGAGAGCTTTTCGATCGGTTTTGGACGTCGCATTGCCGGCTTCAAGCGCGGTGAAACGTCGTGGGATATTCGCCTTCTTCCGTTGGGCGGATACGTGCAGATGTATGGCACTGAATTTGAGGAAGTCACGGACGAAGAGGATCCGGATTACAAACGGGCTTATAACAACAAGCCGATCTGGCAGAAGGCGTTGATTTGCTTTGCCGGCCCCTTGTTCAATTTGTTGCTCCCGATTCCTATTTTATTCGGGGTGTATCTTGCCACAGTCACAGAGGCTTATCCGCCAATTGTCGGCACTGTTATGGATGGTTCAGCGGCATACGGCGTCCTCGAACCAGGCGACAAAATTAAACAGATCAATGATGTGCCCATTCGCTATTGGTACGAACTTCATGATGAAGTTGCCAAACACCCCAATGAAAAACTCGATGTGTTGATTGAGCGCAATGGTGCAGAACAGCGCGTTTCATTGACGCCTTCGGAAATCGTTTTGCGCGATGTCTTTGAACTTCGTGTCGAGAATAAAGGGCGCATTGGCGTGACGCTTAGTCAGGCCGTTCCCATGATTGGCATCGTTGAGCCGGATGGCCCTGCGGCTCGTGCGGGCTTGCTTAATTTCGACGAAATTGTTGCTGTCAATGGCACTCCCGTACACACTTATGTCGAACTGGAAAAAGCATTGCTTGCAACGACCAACGACGAACTCGTTTTGGATATTTTGCGGGCGGAAGCACTCGATGTTGCTTATGGCGGCGTGAGTATGCTGACGCCGCAAACCGTTACGCTCCATGCGCCCGAACGGTCTTCAAAGGCACTCGGCATGACATCCGCCGCTGCCTTTGTGACACAGGTGGATGCCGATTCACCAGCAGCTTTGGCCGGTCTCAAAACGGGGGATCAGATCCTCATGGCGGACGGCAAGCCTGTCAGCACCATCAGTTCGACGCTCGATAACCTCGCGCAGGATTGGGAAAGCGTACACAAATTGAAGGTTCGGCGCGATGGTAAAGAATTTGAAACCGATTTTCAGCTCAAAAAAATGACGATTACCGGCGAGTTTCAGGAAGAAATGCCCATCATTTACGCCGGTATGTATAGCAAAATTCCAACGACAATCCCCGATTTGATTCCTAAACCCTTTGGCGATCGTCTGAATTACGCGGTTTCTACGTCTTTCAAAACGACGGTTGATGCTTCGACGATCCTCGTCGTCTCTATCGCACGCATGTTTCAGGGCCGTGTTTCTACCAAAACACTCGGCGGGCCGATTCTCATCGGTCACATGGCTCAAAAAGCCGGCGAAGAAGGTGCCAGTAGCTTTCTTCAAATGCTCGCCTTGATTTCGATTAATCTGGGTATCATCAATCTTGTTCCCATTCCGCTCCTTGATGGCGGAAAACTCTTCATATTGCTCGTCGAGGCGATTAAACATGGCCCGATTTCCATGCGTGCAAGACAGATCATTGCTTATGTCGGAATCGCCATGGTGGCACTTCTTATGCTTGTGGCCTTCAAAAATGATATAGAGCGTATGTGGAATTTGTTTTTTGGTTAAAGGTACGTCATGCATACACCTACACCTCATGATCTGACGCTTGCCCTCGATACGGCATCGCCGATTCAATCGCTCGCCCTGACGCGTGGGCAGGATATTCTCTTCGAATCAACTTCACGCTCGGTGTCCAAAGACGGTCCCGGGCTTTTGACCCTCGTCGATACGGCGCTTCGTTATTGTCATGTCACGATTAAAGACGTCGAACGCCTCGTTGTCTCTCGCGGCCCAGGCGCTTTTACCGGTTTGCGCGTTTCTATGGCGATGCTCAAATCCTTCGCCATGACGCTCGATATTCCGCTATACGCCGGTTCGACGCTTGAAGCCCTCGCACGCGCGGCACAGCCATTTAAGGGCATCATCGCTCCTTGTATCGACGCGCGTCGTGGCGAAATTTATACCGCTTTTTATCGTCAAAATGACGGCCATCCAGCGCCGCTCAGTGACGAACTTCTCGTCAGCCCCGCTGCGTTCATCGAATACGTTGATAAGCATTATCCCGATGAGGATATTCTCTGCTTTGGACCAGCTTTCCCGACGTATCGCCACAAACTGACACCGACACAGGCTCGTCTCCACTTTACCGAAATGCCCGTCGCGCCGCGTGCGGCTGCCCTCGCGTTTGCTGTCCTCGAAAAATATCCCGATACTTTGCCTGACGTTCCGCTTGAATCGCTCGAACCGAAGTACATTCGTCTCGACGACTTTGTCTTGCCTCAGCCGTTCGATTTTTCGCAGCCTCAGCCGCGTAAAGAACGCCGAAAATAAGTTTTGTGAGGGGGGCTATGCCCCCTACGCGGCTATTGCCCGTCCATAGAAATGTTCTGTAACATGTTTCTATGGACGGGCAATACGCCGCTACCCCCCTTGCGGGGGTATCCCCCGCAACGCCCCCAAAATATTCGTCTCCCTTGAGATGTTCCATGATAGGGATGCCGTAGGGAAACGTATTTCGTTCCTCTTTTTGCTCACGTTAAAAATAAAACATGATGGATCATATCAAAAAGTTTATTGCCGTTGCGCTTATCGTGATCTTCGCAGTCGTTGCCGATCAGTCTTCAAAAATATGGGCCGAAGATAATTTCGCTTCCGTCCGTTATCCGGATCATCAAATTGAAGTGACGATTGATGCGGAACACGCTGGTATGACGCTCGAGGAATTTGTGAAAACAAAGTATCCTTCGCTTGATGAAGGTGATGCCTTGCGCGTCACATCGAGTGCAACGCGCGGTGGTGAACGCCTGCGTGCGACAGATGCCTTGGCTCAGGATGATAAGGTTGCTTTCAATCATCTGACGCGTACTGTTGTGGACGGCTATTTTGACTACCAATATGCACGAAATCCAGGCGCAGCATGGAGTTTCCTTGCCGATCAGAGTGAGACTCTCCGAAAGTGGTTCTTCGGTACAACTGGTATCGTTGCGCTCATTGCCATGGGCATATTTATCGCCATCAGCAAATGGAAAAATCAGAAATTAACGATCCTTACGTTGGCGTGTATCATGGGTGGAGCCTTGGGAAATATGATTGATCGTTTTCGCATGGGATATGTGATCGATTTTATTTCGTGGCACGTCGGTGAACACTATTGGCCAACGTTTAATATTGCTGACGTCTTCGTTACGGGTGGTATTGCGCTTCTCATCATTGATCTTTTTGTGAATCACAAAGAAGACGACAAAAATAAAGCTGACAAAAAGGACGATGCGCCAGTTGCCGAAGCGAAATCTGACGCTGCCACGGATGCGCCAGTTGCCGAAGCGAAATCTGACGCTGCCACGGATGCGCCAGTCGTTGCCGCCGAAGGCAAAACTGACGCTGATAATAAAACTAAGCTTGAACAAAGCGATAACGATTCTGCTGTGTCCTGAGACAGGCTGCGCACTTTTTCCGTCCAAATACTCGATTTATGTATCCGACATTACTTGGTGAAGGCATCTGGGCATTGCCATCCTATTTTACGATGGTGATGCTCGGCTTTTTTGTTTGTGCACTCCTATTTCGGCGTGAAGCCGATCGCGTGGGGTGGGATCCGGTACGAGCCATCGATCTCATGTTTGTACTCGTGTGTGCTTCAATCGTAGGCGCGAGGCTTGCCCATATCCTGTTTGACGGCTTCTTTATGGATTACGTTTGGCTATGCCTTGATCCCTCGAAACTGGCAGAAAAATTGCCGGATGGCACAGCCTGCGTTTCCTCTGAGCAATGTTTGGCCGCGCAAAATACAGGTCATGACATTGGTGCGCTATGCGTCGAGGGAAGTTGTCTTCCCGAAAAAGATTGTTTCAGGGCACTGAAATTTTGGTCGGGTGGATTGACTTATTATGGGGGGCTTATTCTGTCGCTTTTGTCGGCATGGGTGTTTGCTCGAAAGGTCAAATGGCCTTTTATCCGCCTTGTTGATCTGGCATCTCCGCTCATCGCCTTAGGCCTTGTGTTTGGGCGCATGGGGTGCTTCCTTGCGGGGTGTTGCTTTGGAAAAGTCACGGATGTGCCTTGGGCAGTGCGTTTTCCGATTTACTCCGATGCCTGGCAGCGACACGTTGAACTCTATAAAGCGGATGTTCTTGCTCAACATGCACAGACGGGCGTGTGGGAATCTCTTCCAGTCCATCCCACACAGTTGTATGAGCTTTTTGGATCGCTTGCGATTGCCGCTTTCCTTTGGTTTTATCGCCGCAAACGCATACGCTATGAAGGACAGGCAACGGCAACATTTTTAATCGCGTATGGCCTTTTGCGGTTTGTCATTGAGATATGGCGTGATGATGATCGTGGTGGTTATTGGCTTTCTACCTCTCAATGGATCAGCCTTCCGCTCATTGTTCTAGGTATTGGGTTGATCATTCATGGTCGAAAATACATCAAAAACGCGTCTGAAAGTGCTTAGTGTGATACAAAATGTAAAAATAAAATTGGTCGGAATGAGAAAAAACTGATTGACAGTTATGCTTGTATTCAACTAAACAGCAACTGTTCTGCGATGGCCTCATTGCAGACCCCGTGCGGCATGTGACTTCCCCCGGTTCATGCCGCTTTTTTCGTTTTTTTTTCAGCAAAAACAAAAAAAGGCTCTCATGTGAGAGAGCCTTTTTATGTTGAAATCCTAGGGTTACTTAAAGCAAGCGGGGCCAACGTAACCGTAATTTTTACCTGCTTTGATGTAACGCCAGTTTTTGGCGGAAATTACACGGGATGTTGGAGCGGCAACGGACATGCCTTTCTGGGCTTCGGCAAACTGGGTACCAGGGCCAAGACGGTTGGTTTGACCGGATTTTGTCCACACACCATTTTGGAATAACCAGTCTTCATCTGTCGTCGTGAGAATTTCAACTTTCAGACCGGGTTTTAGCTCCTGAACGAGGGGGAATCGGCTTGCAGGGCCTTCGCGCATGACGCAACTGCGTGTGAGTTTGAACGATTGTGATGCGCTACTGCCAATAAAAAGATTATCGTTGCGTCCGTATTTTCGTGCTTCCGTTAGCTTAGAGGTTGTCGAAGGCTTGTTTTTAGCTTCTGCTGCTTCGTCTTTTGCAACGACGGCTTGGGGCTGAGCTGCCGGTGCGATGACAGGTGCCTGGGCATCGTTCGTCGGTATGTCATCCACAAAGTCAAAGGCAAATTCATCAGGCTCAAAAGTCGGGACATCATTGACTTCAGGTGTGTTCCCATCATCGCCCAGATCCACCAGTTCGAAGTTGTTCGTATCGTTCGTTGCGACACTCGTGACGACGGGCTGCGTCGTTTTATTGCCACTGACGGAGACGACGATGCCTACGACAGCAAGAAGTGCAACGGCAACGATCGCAATCGCAACAATCTTGCGGCGTTCTTCTTTCTTTTTGAGTTCTGTGACTGTCAGTGAACGGGATGCGTCTGTAGATTTGTTTGAACGACGAGCTCGGAAATTATGGAACGTATCCTGTGCTTTATCGAGAAGGTCTCGACAAGTAGATTTGAAAGATTCGAGGGCAAGTTTGAAGCCGCCACTTGGCGTGCGCGCAAAAGTCCCAGAACCCATTGGGATGGGGCCGGAATTGTCATCTTCTTCTTCGCTCTCATTGGCCCATTTTTCTAATTCCATCGAGCCTAGACTGAGATTATCTTCACTCATATCGATGGCAAGTGCACCAGACGCAGAAGCATGATGTGACTCTTTTGCCGAAAGATCACTCGTTGAGCGTGCTCGAATACGTCCAAAAGAGCGGCTGTCATGCGCTGTATGACGCGATGCCGTGGGTGGTTCCTCGCGTATGGCCGTTTCCATGGATGGTTCGGAGGCGGTTGCGTCCAAATCATTATCTTCGTCTTCCAAATCATCAAAGACGAGTTCCTTATCATCATCTTCTTCGTCAATTTCGTCGAATTCACTCGAATCAAAGCCGTATTTCGGTATCGATGATTTCGAGGCTGCTGGTTGCGTTGTCGATTTCGTATTGCCAAGTTTCGAAAGAAGATCTTTGAGTTCCGGAGACTGTGTAGAACGAGGCATATCCATGTCCTCCTTAGACGGTTGAGAAATCGCTGAAAATGAAGAATTGCTTAAGCTTGCAAGATTAAGTTTTGGGGCGCTTTGTTGGATCTCAGGAAGAGATGTCTGTGAGAAGTCGGCTTTGCGCCGAAGTCGCATGACACCTGATGGCGTGTGCGGGGTGTGGGCGACGATGCGCTTTGATGAAGCATTGAGTTTTTTGCCGCAATAAATACAAAAACGATTATTATCGCTGACTTCAGATCCACAGCCTGGGCATTTCATCTGATAACCATCCTTGGCATTTTGCCTGTTAAAGCTGAATAATGTGCAGAGATGTGTGATATATTTTCCCTGCCACACAATAATTTACATTTCTTATGGTGTGCTTCAAAATTTTGAAGGTTGGAACAGATACAACACGCTGTGGTGTCTGTTTTGTCTGCGTTGTGTTTACAAAAGCAGATGATTTAGACTAAAATAAACTGCTTTGCGTCTATGGAATGGACGCGTTTGTAGGAGTTGGACTGAGCAATGGACGTGTTGATGTGGCGAAATAGAGTGCGAAACACTTTAATTGTGGGGCTTATGGCGATGTTTGGCCTCAATACGTCGTGTTCTCAGTCGTGTCCGGAACCCACGCCGTGCCCTGCATGTCCCTTATGCCGTAATTCACGACCCAAATTAGATGCTGAAACGCGTGAACACTTGAAACGCGAGGTCATGGAAGAAATCCATGCTGAATACCTGGCACAGTGGAAGCGCGAATGGGAAGAGGCACAGCCACAGGCTGATGCGCTTGCTGATCAGTTGGCTGCGTGTGAAAAGGCTTTAAATGGGGATGTCGAAAAAACAGATGTGCATGTAGCCCATGCTGATACCCAGGAACAACGTGAGTCGAACCATGCCATGGTGCGCAAGCGCCGTCCACCCATTGATCTGCCGCCGACACAGCCCATAGAAAAAGATGAGCGTGGATTAAAAATCATGCGTCAGGCATTTTCTACGCAAATTGTGCGCCGCTTACCCGTCGATGAGCGAGAGGCTTTTCGGATCGAGGATGGTTCCGTGTTTTGCTTCGTGGAAGTGGCTTCAAATGAAGAAAATGAGCGGCGCATTACGCTTAAATTTACACATTCCACGGGATTGACACAGTCTTATGAACTCCCCATTGGGCAAAGTCCCGCATGGAGAACGTGGTCAAAACTTAACCTGACTTCTTCTATGACGGGAGCTTGGCTGTGTGAAGTTTTTAACGAGGAAGGCGTTTTGCTTGCCAGCAAATCGTTCGTTGTCGAATGAGACTAAAGTGCCATATTAAGATTTGTGGCACTTTCATTTTTGAGCAGTATTATGAAAAAACTTATTTTTTTAGCTATCCTTTCGTTTTCCTTGATGTTCGTGCAATCCTGTGATGATGATTCTGATCAAAATTCAACCGATCAGGGCGGCGACAACACGGGTACCGGCGATAACACGGGTAATGGCGATAACACGGGCAGTGGCGACAACACGGGCAGTGGCGACAACACAGGTAGTGGCGATAACACAGGTACCGGCGATAACACGGGGAATGTGAAATATGAGGTTTCCTCGACTTGCGGTGATGGCAAGGTCGATGCGCTCGAAACGTGTGATGACCATAACCAGAATTCTGGGGACGGCTGTTCAAAGGATTGCTTTAAGGAAACAGGGTATTTTCCTGTGGCTAATCCTGGGCCGGAGACGATGTGTGGTGATGGAAAACACGAAGCTGGTGAAGTATGTGATCCGCGTTGTATTGGGTATGTCATTGATAATGTAGAACGCACGTGCAAAAATGCCTCTGGTCAATGTGTTTTATCTACCGTAGACGGCGCTTCGAATTGTGGTACAGGAACGCTCGAAGATGACGAAGAATGTGATGATGGTAATACGACAAACGGCGATGGTTGTTCAAAAGATTGCAAGATTGAAAAAACGTGCGTCATTCAGAACGGCGGACGGGCACAAGCCTACCTTGCCGTGGATGGAGATACGATTCGCATGAAGGTGATCAATGACGGTTCGTGTTCGCCTTCCAAATATATTTCTATCAGACTTCATGGCATTGATGCGCCGGAGTGCTTGAAAACAGCGACGCCGTCGCCTTTTGATCCATCCTATAATCAGGCCAATGCCTGCGATGCTTCACAGGCCACAAATTATGATGATCTCAGTAAAAATGAGCCGCATGGTTACGATGCGCAACAGGCGTTGAGCGATCTCATTTTTTCGGAAGAAAATGAAAACGGCATTCTTGAGATCGAATGTGAAACGCGGTCATCTGATGACGCAACGTGTTTGACGGATGCGACGAATGCCCGCTTCCTCGCTTATTTTAAAGTGCGCAAAGATGGTAAATACGTTGATTTGGCGGAAGAATTGATTCGTCAGGGTTATGCTTTTGCCCATACGTATTTTACATCACAACGTATGCCCCAATATTGCGCTGCTGAAGCAGAAGCGCGTGCAGCCGGTGCCGGTGTCTGGGCTTTGGGCACAAGTTATGGCGAAGTCCTCTCGCAGTTTGGAGACGAGAAGCAGCTCCAGTTGACGGTTTCAGGACATGCGGCCGTTTGTGGTGATTAGTCTGGAATAAGCAAAGAAAGAGGATATTAAATAGATGTTTAAGACCCAGTATTGGCCGACCATTTTGAAGATGGCCATTCCGATCGTCATTGCGATGTTGACACAGACGGCTATCAATATTCTTGATACCGTTATGGTCGGGTGGCTAGATCCGAGTTTTGCCGTTGCAGGACAATCGGCTTTAGGCTTTTCGACGCCGTTACTCTGGCTCTTTGGCGGTTTTTTGTGTTCCATCAGTATTGGTACGCTTGCCATCGTGGCGCGTCGTCAGGGGGAAGGGAAGTTTAAACTGGCCGGTGCAGCCCTGACCAATGCCGTCGTAATTGCTGTCATATCTTCTTTGATCGTCGGAACACTGGCTTATCTGTTTGTGCCGCAGATCTTCCGTATGTTGATTGACAATGATGCCGTTGTCGCCTTCGGTGTGCCTTATGCGCGTTACCGCCTGTTGGGCGTTCTCAGCATGGTGACGACGGCAGCCATTAAATCTTTCTTCGATGGGACGAGTAAAACGTATGTGCACATGGTGGCTTCCATTGTGATGAATACGGCGAACATTGTTCTCAATTACCTGCTTATTTTTGGCGTCGGGCCGTTCCCCGATATGAACGTCGCTGGTGCGGGTCTTGCGTCTTTGATTGCGACTTATATTGGTCTTGCCATTATGATTGGGTGGTCATTTTTCCCCGCCATTCGTAAAAAATATCGCAATTATCACCCCGCCGATCTCAATGGCAAAACGTCGTGGGATATCGTTCGCGTGTCTGTGCCTTCCGGCCTTGCCAATGTTTTTTTGATGAGCGGTTTCCTCGTCTTTTTTAAGATCGTGGCGCTTCTCGATGAAAAGGCATCGACAGACATGGTTTTGAATACATCAGCTTATGCCGGCACGGCTTTGCCGCATTGGCTCGCGCAACAAAATGCTTTGTTGGATCAGACGTTGGGGGTGCATGCAATATGGCATTCCGATTTGTCTGTTTCGCTTTTGAGCTCGTTGCCGCCCGTGTATTCGTCATCATCGAATCTGCTCGTGTCCATTTTGTCCGTGACCTTTATGAGTGCCATGGCGTTTGGTACTGGAACGGCTTCGCTCGTCAGTCAGTCACTCGGCAAAAAAGATCCCAAATTGGCCGAAATATATATTTATGAATCTGCCAAAATTACCATCATCGCCTTTGTTGCGTTGGGGATATTTACCTATTGTTTCCCTGAAATGATCGTCGGTTGGCTTTCTCAGGTCAATTCTGTTATTCAGGTGACGGCCAGTGTTTTGAGGATGTTCTCCTTTGCTTTGTTTATTCTGGCGTGTGCGATGGTGTTTACACAAGCGTTGTTTGGTGCTGGAAATACAAAGTTTGTCATGTATGTCGAAGGTGGGCTCTTTATTTTGCTCATTCCGCTTGCCTATTTTATTGGCATTACCTGCGGTCTTGGGGCACTTGGCATGTGGGGATCCGTTATTATTTATGCTTCCGCGCTCTGCATCATCACGTTCCTGAAATTGCGTGGTGGCTCCTGGAAAGAAATCAAAATATAAATGTCAGTACTGCATCGTGACAGGGACATGATGTGTGATATTAGGGATGATTTGAGCCGTGTTGCGACACGGCTCATCTCGCCTATGCGCGTGGCGCATACGGCTCGTTTTGGGCGGGCTATTTGTTGATAGAGGCGTGCTGTCTGCACGCCTCTATCAACAAATACGCCCTTTTGCGCGTGGCTATTGTCGGCGGTATGATGCCGCCAACAATACGCCACGCGGCGCTGACGCGCATACGAGCTGGCTTCAACAAGCGTTAAGCATGGAAACAGCCATGCATTGCTTAAGTTGGTTGCTCACCCATTGCTCATTTATCCGTTTGATCTTGTGCAAAATAAAGCAACATGAAAAAGGCCTATGATGACGTCGAATGTACACGCAACATCGTCTTTCAAATGAACTATGGCGAATGTATCGCGAATGGAACGCAAAACTCAGCCAGAAAGCGCATAATGGAGTGACACCCAAACTAAAACAGCAAAAAATCAACGACAAATATGTTATAAAAAATACACATGTATTTTACTGTTTTTGATTGTAATCATATCTTTCGGTATGTATATCAAATGTGGTGGTGTGTTGGTGTACAAAATGCTACATGTTCAACTGGAGGGGAGAATGAAACGATACTTAGATAAATCGGTAATGGCATGCGTATTGTCGGCAATGGTATTGTCACAATGGACGGGATGCGCTGAAGAACCAGGTACTTTTTTTAGCAGAACAGAGTGTAAGGGTGACAATTGTGGGTTGATGACGTGCTCAGAATCGCAGAAATGTTCCGGAGAATTGGTCTGCCGCGACAATATCTGCCGACAGTCGGTAACATTGAACGTCACATTGCCTGACAAACCTGAAGTCCACGAATCATCGGATTCATCGACAACTTTTGCCATAACGTTGCCGACGAAGCCGACGGCTCCCGTGACGATTCATGTCACGGTTTCGGATGAAACCGAAATCGGCGTCGATGTGACCGAAGTCACGATCACGCCAGAAGATTGGGATAAAACGCATACTGTCACGATTTCGGGCGTATCCGATGGCATCATGGACGGCGATCAGCAGAGCACCATTACGCTCACGACAGAATCGGAAGATCCCAATTACGATGGTCTCGTGGATGATACGATTCACATGACGACCGTTGATGATGATGATAATAAATGTGAAGGTAACGATTGTTCGGAGGTTTGCGAAGGCGACGCTTGCCCCATCACTTGTGAACCTGGAAAGATGCCCTCGGATTGTCCGGATGAATTGGTGTGTAAAGATGGCATCTGTAAGCAACCGGCTGGTTTAGACATTGCACTCAATGGCACACCAGAGGTTCATGAAGCCACGACATCTTCAACATCCTTCGCCATAACGTTGCCGACGAAACCGACGGCTCCCGTTACAGTGCACATCACGGTTTCGGATGATACCGAAATTGGCGTCGATGTGACCGAAGTCACGATCACGCCAGAAAATTGGGATAAACCGCATATCGTCACGGTTTCGGGCGTACCCGATGGCATCCTGGACGGAGACCAGGTAAGTAGCATCACGCTCACAACCGAGTCGGAAGATCCCGATTATCATGGACTTACAAACGATACGACCCGCATCACAACTGTCGATGACGACACGGCAGCACTGCAGATTGATTCAACTTCCGAGACGTTTTCCGAAAATGGCGGTTCGAGCACGTTTCGTTTTCAACTGACGTCGCGACCGCAGGCACCCGTCACAGTGGTCTTGTCTTCATCCGATCCAACAGCGCTTGCCGTCACTGAGCCGACAACGATCACGATTTTGCCGGAAGATTGGGACAAAACCGTTACTGTGAATATCACAACTGTTGATGACACGGTTGCGGATGGCACACAGAATGCACAAATTGACATTGCCTTGACATCGGATGACCCCAATTACAATGGCGTGACAGGATCAACGGCCGTGTATTCGATTGTGGATGACGAGCAACCGGGAATTGTGCTTGCAGCAACGACAAATGAGCTTTTACCTGGCCATTATTCGACGACCGTGACGGCTGTCTTGAGCGAAGCACCGACAGATCCAGTGACTGTTACGCTCACAACGAGCGATGCGAATCTCGCCCAGCCCGAAACAGTTACCCTCGTTTTTACGCCAGAGAACTGGAATACCGAGCAAGTCATCAGCGTCACCACGGTCGATTCATCTGTGATGGAGCAGGCTGCTGTTACCGCCACGATTTATGGTACCGGAACAAGCGATTGCAAAGGCTATCATGGGCTTGAGAGCAATGTACTCGAATTCAAGGTTTATGCATACGATTTCAAGGAATACAGTTATCCGTCCGATGTGAGCGCAGAAGAAAAAGTGTGCGTCATCGTTTATGACACGCTTTTGCCCGGAAGTTACAAGTTCGAGGTATGGGGAGCTTCGGGCGGTGATCAGGTTGGCCTGAATCAGGAAATTGGTTCTCATGCTGGTTTGGGCGGCTATGCCGAAGGTATTCTTACGCTGACCGAGAAAGCGGATATCGTCATCAATGTCGGTTCGATGGGGACGCGTGGAACGCTGGATTATGGCGAAAACGCAAAAGGCGGTGGCTGCAATGGCGGTGGTGGCGGTACGCAATCCAAATTGACTGGTGCAAACGGATTTGGTGGCGGTGGTGCCAGTGACATTCGCATCGGCGGCGATACCTATTATCATCGCATCATCGTTGCCGGCGGCGGCGGCGGTGCCGATGATGGTACTGATAAAACCGCCGACGTCCTCGGCGGACAAAACGACGGTAGCGGTGGCTATGGTGGTGGAGAGGTCGCAGGACAAGGCTATAACGAAGGCGTTCCCTATTATGAAGCTGGTATGATGGTTTCAGGCTATCGCTTTGGCGATGGTGAACCAGCTAGTAAAAATGACGCGATTTCCGATACAGGTGGTGGCGGCGGCGGTTGGTATGGCGGCTATGCTGGAAAGAACCACAATTCCGGTGGTTCTGGCGGTTCCGGTTATGTTTACACGTCAACGGCCATCGTCGTTGACGGCTATCTCGTCGATCCAAAGTATCAACTTACCGACGCTAAAACGGTCGCCGGAAATCAACCCTTCCCCTCTGTCTCGGGAAGTGAAACAGAAGTGGGACACAAAGGGGACGGATTTGTTCGCATTTCGCTGGTGAAATAATCCCCTCATGCTCGTTCTTTCTATAATGGGCTAATCGTCCTCGGGACATGCATTTGTCCCGCCCTCATTCGCGATAGCTCTTTGAAGGGACAGCACGATCGCTTGAAGCCGCGCACCCATCATGGGATGCGCGGCGTTTTTGTCTATGACGTCTATCGCCCATCGCTCGGCGTATCGCAGATAGCCGAGCACGCAGGGCGTATGTCGCATGTGCGACATAGCCCGCGCCACAATACATAGACCGGCGTATCGCAGATAGCCGGTCGCGCAGGGCGTATGGCGTAAAACGCCATAGCCCGTGCCACACGCACATTTCTTTGATTGTGAAAAAAAATAGGGCCATGCGTGAACACGCAAAGGGCGAAACACACTAAAATCCGACGTGCGGAAGGGATAGATCGCATGGACAGCCGTGTGTAATAAAGATCTCGGCATTTTTGCAGTCGAGTGTGATGTCACTCAATGCAGCGGCAAAGGCGCCAGATTCACCGCCCAATAATGTGTAGTGATTGTTTTCAATGCAAAACTGTGTTTCACCGTGTACGACACAGATACTGGTGAGTTCGTGTGGAAGCTTGAGATGGCACTGTCCCGTACCGCGCACGATTGTGGCATGAAGGAACGGTTTTTCTGTTAGTGTAATGCACTCAATCTGGTTCTGTGCATAGCAAACATGGGGTTTAAGGCGCAAAGAGGCTTCGATGGTGTCGTGCTCATTGAGGTGTGGATCGATCCATTGAAGTGCTTGTTCCACATGTGTCGGTCGTCTTGTCCCTTCATCGCACAGATTTCCCTCGGCATCATAGCGTCTGTCCCAGTCATGGATTCGGAACGTCAGCCCATGTTTTCCTGGTTGCATGACTTGGGGTTCAATGACGCAAACGCCTGCGCCGAGTGCGTGAATGGTACCAGGTGGAATGACGTACATTTCGCCGGGCGTCACTTCATAAAAATTGAGAAAGGGTTTGAGGTTGATGTGCGTGCGCAAGGCCATTTCAAAGTCAGCGAGTTCAACGCCGCGTTCGAGGCCGATATAAATGCCCGCATGTGGTGAAGCAGAAACCACGTACCAGGCTTCCCACTTTCCGCTTGTGCCAGGTTCGTGGCTTGCAGCATAGAGCGGCGGATGGAGTTGAAGTGAAAGGTCGAGTGCGGCATCGATGAGTTTGACGAGAAGAGGGGTCTGCGTGCCCCAGTATCGGAGATGGTCACGACTGAGCCAGTGGTCTGGCGAGGCATCCAAAATGGATTGGAGCGTGAGATTCGTGCCTTCTTCGCGACTTGGCAGAAGGGAATCTGTCGAAAATTCCCAGGATTCGCCAATGACGCGGTGCATGTTGTTTAGCCCAAGATGTGCTTTGAGGACTTTGGCAATGCGATGTCCGCCCCAAGGGGTCCGCGAGGGCAGTGTGATGTTGTCCATGCGGAATTTGACGAAGAATTGTTGCATATTCAATGATGATAAGTGAAGTGACTTGTTCATGGCATACGCGTTGCGCAACATGAACGGGTGATTTATTCATCACTCGTGGGTGTTTCAATTGCGAAGCGTTCGATTTTTCGAATCAGGTTGCGTCGAGAAATGCCGAGTATTTCAGCACTTTTCGTGCGATTATAGTGATTTTGTTCGAGGATATGGATGATCATATTTCGTTCGACATCGTCGAGCCAGGAGGGAAGATCCGAGAATGTTGCAGAATGGGTATTGGCAGCAGTTTCAGCACCTTGAAGCGTCTGTGCATTTTGATAGATGCGTTCGCTTAAGTCACATGGTTGTGCTTCATGACCGTCTTTGCAAAGTACCGTGAGACGCTCGAGTTCCGTCATCAGTTCGCGGACATTGCCAGGCCATGTGTAGCGTTTGAGCGCATCCAGAACGTCGTAGGAAAGCGTGATTGTGCTGCCCAATTCCGCCAGAATGTGGGAAGTGAGTTGGGGAATATCGTCTGTATGCTGGCAGAGAGGAGACAGCATAATGTTGTGACACATAAAAGTATCGTATAGTGCGCGATCGAGTTTGCCTTCTGCCAGCGCTTGTTCAGGGGAAAGCCGCATCGTGGCGATAACGCGAATGTCAATGGAGCGCATGACATGATCTCCCGTCGGCGCAAACTCATGTGATTCAATCAGATGAAGGATGCGTTTTTGTAGTGCCGGCGTGAGCTGATCCAAATCTTCAAGAAGCAGTGTGCCACCATGTCCCATATCGAGCAGTCCTGAAAAATCGCAGATAGCTCCGGGAAAAGCGCCGCGCCTGTGCCCAAAAAGCTCGGAAGCAAAATGCGTTTCGATGGGCATTTCACACGAAAGAACGAGGAAGGGCATATTTTTTCGATCGCTGTTGGCGTGGATGAGCTGTGCAGCAAGGGATTTTCCGGAGCCTTCGGGGCCGCTCAGAAGCACGGGGTAGCGGCTTTGTGCTGCATGTCCCAGGGCTTCTCGGCTTTGCATGGCATCGTGCGATGTGCCGAACCAGCCTGTGAACGTGCTTTCGGCATTTTGTGAAGGAGGCGCTGTCAAGAGCTGTTCGGCCTGGCGTGCCAGAAGCGAAAGGAGTTCTAGTAAAAGGTTACTCTCGCGCTCTGTCAGTGGTGTTTGGCGTTGGAGGCCGCTTGAAAGCGTAACGGCGTCAATGCCGAGCGAGCGGCTGCGCTCGAAAACGGTTTGTGATGTTGAGCGCGTGGCTTGGGTAAATCCGGAAGCAAAAACGGCAGCCACACATTGTTCACCTTGAAAAATGGGGACGGCGGCACCGCTCAGCCCTGCATGGCACGTTAAAAATACCCCCGTTGCTGCGTGGGATATCTCATCAAACCATCGTCGGTAATTGTGGATGCAGTGACAGTCATGGCTCATAAAAGCTTCACAAAGTGGATTGCTCACGACTTGCTGTTCCCCGGCATGGGCTGCAATGCCCTGGGGGGTAAGAATGCCCGTGCGCACGTTGAAGTGGCGACGCATGAGTTCTGAAGTTTCTTTGAATACGGGCAGATGGGTGATTTGATACCAGTCGATCATCGTGGTTTCCGAGGTGTAAAGGCGCAGTTGCGCAGACAAACAGACGCCTTTTTACCGCATATTGCAAAAATTTGCACCTTGCGTCTTTGGCGTCATTTGCGATGGGATTGTATTTGCGTCGGCTATGGCACAGGGCCATACGCCGCCGCCGCCGGCTTCTCGCTGTCGCTCCATACGCCGGCGTAAAAATGGCTTGGCGGCGCAGATAAATGCCGAAGGCCTGCCATGCGCCTGCTACGCAAAAAAAAGTGATCATATATGCATAAAATGAGGATTATTCGTTAAAGTTTTGTAAAAAGGTTTGCAATAGCGTGCGCCGTTCTTTAGATAGATGCGATGAAAGGTCACTTTCATCACTTTTACTTCAAGAAGTAAGTGTGACAATGTTTGAATAAAATTCGGTGGTACACAATGAAAAAGAAAGATACCGTTAAAGCGATATGTGTTTTGGCAATTTTATGCCTGTTTGGCGGGTGTTCATCCAATGACAATAACAACGCGGGTGGCGATGAAAAACCTGGTGGCGATGAAAAACCCGGTGGCGATGAAAAACCCGGTGGCGATGAAAAGACGGATCCGATTGCGCATCCTGTTTGCCATAATGGCGCGATCGATGTGGGTGAAGCTTGCGATGGCGATTTGTTTAGTGACAAGATCATCGTCAATTGTCCATCTGGGTTTTCGTTTGATGCGTCGAAATTGATTTGCACAGATACGTGTGCGCTTGATGCGCAGGCGGCGTGTGTGGATAAACGCTTTGCGCATCCTGTTTGCCATAATGGCGCGATCGATGTGGGTGAAGCTTGCGATGGCGATTTGTTTAGTGACAAGATCATCGTCAATTGTCCATCTGGGT
>JAFOHE010000147.1 GCA_017421975.1 Pseudomonadota bacterium | reverse complement strand
GCTGGATAGAAGTATTTGGTTTTGGCGGTTATTGGGCATAGGGACGGGTGGCTGCAGTACATTGCAAATTACTATTAACGGGCAGCTTGGTGTCGCACTTCATTCTGCGATACATGCGTCATTGGTATCGTTTATTGTAGGAACGATATCATTATTGTTGATGGTTTGTGTACAAAGACCTCCATTGAAAGTGAAGCAGCCGAGTGAGGGGAAGAATCCGTGGTGGATGTGGATGGGAGGATTTTTGGGTGCATTGTATGTTATGGGTAACGCGTGGATTAGTCCGAGGATTGGCGTTGGAACATCTGTTGTTGTTGGGTTGCTTGGTCTTATGTCTGCGGGACTGATTATAGATGAGACGGGCATATTAGAATCACAGCGACATCCGGTATCATTACGTCAGGTGATTTCATTGGTTGTGATGTTTGTTGGTGTTTGTCTCATACGTTTATGGCATTGAAAGCGCATGGTGGGTACAAAAAAAGCAGCCTGTAGGCCAGGCTGCTTATGGAATTAAGGGATAAGATACTAGCGAGGGAAGTTTTCGGCCATCATCATGAAGATGCGGAGCACACCGACGCGAGAATCTTTTTTGGTAGAGCTAAATTTGCCGTCTGCGACATAGAGTCCACCAGTATATTTATCGGTACCAGCGGCGACGTAAGCGCTTGCTGTACCGTGGTTACGATAACCGAAGCCATTGTAAGCCTCACAGTAAGCGCACATAGCAGCATAATCTTTAGAAGAAGCGTTTAACCCCATCTGATCAGCGAGACCTTGTTTCATGCCGAGGGCGTGCACGGCGGCTTCGACGAACTGATGTGTACCGAAGTAAATGCCAGCTGGGACATGAACAGTAGCTTTACCAAGTGGATCGCCGTTGTGAAGATATTTGCCATCTTGGAGGGACATTTCACGATACCAGATACCAGCGACGAGTTCACGCGGGAGATTGGCTTTGGAAGCGATTTCGTCAATTTTACCGATTTTAGCCTTAATGAGGTTAAGAGCGGCTTGTTCCTCATTGTTATAAGATTTGAGAGAAGTATCTTTTTTGACGCCTCCGAGGCCATTTGAGAGATATTTCTGATAATCTTCGTAAGCGGTAGCGATATTACCGGAAGCTTTAGGTTTATTTTCGGAAGTATAATCGCCGCAGATCCATCCGGGGGATTGTTTGTAAGCGATTTTATGCCACCCGTTTTTGGATTCGAGGACGGTGACAGCGGTACCTTTGGAGAGCGCGCCCAATTTGGAGCTGGAAGCATTGGCGTCGGCGCGAACGTTAAGAGAGTTAGCGGTGACGTACATGGTTTTGGTCTGAGCCGGCTGATTATTGTCTTGTTTGACTTCTTCTTTTTTGGCGGGTTCAGAAGCCGTAGACATGGAAGCATACTTTTTGGAAATGTATGCAGATTTGCCATTGTAGACGATCTGATACCAGTCTCCGGATTCACCGATGACATCGACCTGATTACCGTTGTAGAGCTTGCCGATGGGTCCTTTTTCGGTACCGGCTACAGGTCGGACATTGAGGTAGGAAGTGATATTGACGATGGTAGCTTTGCCGATCACATTGGATGTATCGACTTTTTCTTCTTTTGCGGGGGTATTGGCATCACCATCAGCGATATTATAAGCGGATGTGAATTTGGAGAGAGGTGTTCTTCCGGAGACACAGCCGTAGTACCAACCTTTGGCCTCAATGACTTTGTTGTCATAGCCCATGACAGCGACATGGCCGTTTTTGTGGAGCAGAGCACCAGGTTTTACAGCACCTGGATTTGTTTTGGGGTTGATGCGATTTTTTGTGAGCTTATAGCCATTGTCATTTTGGTTTGTGGAACCGTGTCCGATGTCGATGCCACCGGCTTTGAAGGCAACATTGGTCAAACCGGAGCAATCGATAAAGACGTATTTAGAGCTATCGGCATTGACATACTGTTTGTAGTTGATACCGGTTTCGGTTTTGTCATTGCCGAGAATGTGGCCATAATGCCCATTTCCACTGCCGTACTGTTTTTTGAGTCCTTGAACAATGGATTTGTTTCCTTTGTTCATGGCCTGATTTTTTCCGCCGTAGGTGTAGGGCTGTTTTTCGGTAACGAATTGCTGAGCGCGAGCGATAACTTCACTGGCTGATGACATGATGTTTTCTCCTTATGTTAGTTGTTGTGTTCCATATCCTTCTTCACAACTACAAGATACCTTAGCAATTTTAAGACCAGTTTAGCAAGTAAATCCATTGGAAACAAAATATTTTACTGTAAGAAAATCCAATAAATTCAATGGTTTGCGTGGAAGTGTCTTTCAATTGTTTCGTCTGTATGCTTAGTTTTCCGATTTAGGAGGTTGCCCTTGGGGACAATTCTACCCAACATCAGCGCGTGATGTCCTTATTTATCCCCAGAACGAATTGTGTTCATTACATTAATATAAATATGAATCTTTGGGTATCGGGATAGGGCAAATGTGTGGATAGAGCAAATGGGTTGATAGAGCAAATGGGGTGATAGGGCAAATGAGTTGATAGAGCAAATGGGGTGATAGGGCAAATGAGTTGATAGAGCAAATGGGTGGATAGGGCTAAAGGGCGTATAGAATAAATGGAGGGGTAGGAAAAAGGGCGGGACTCATCCCCGACCGTACATCATTATTTATATGTAAATATTTTTTTGTATATACTAATTGTAGTAATGTGTTGAAATGTTTATATAAATAAATGTATGCGTAAAAATATTATGGGGCGTTGCGGGGAGATTTCCCCGCAGAGGGGGTAGCGGCGTATGCCCGCTGGCATAGCCGCGCAGGGGGAGACTTCCCCCTTCTAACAAAAGACGTGTTTTGCCGTGAGATTTATTGTAATTATGTGTATATACATGCGTAGATGATGCATTTTGTAAGATTGGAGTAAAGCGGATGGCAAAGAAAAAAGTGGAATCAGATTCAAAGTCGGTGGCAGAGATTAACGATTGCTTGGAAACGAAGGCGTTGCCTAAAAAAAAGCGACGAAAGAAAGCCGAATCGGACGTTCGAAAAGAAGTGGCTGATGTCAAGTTGGAGGAGATGAAGGAAAGCGTTGATCCAGCGCGTGTTGAGGCACCGGTCAATCGCGTTCGGAGTGCGGATGATGTGCGACTTCGGGCGATGGCTGTGGAATATAAGGCGCATTTTGCTTCACTGTCGGCGTCGGAACAGCAGTATATGTTGTATAATTTGATGAATGAACGGCTTTATTGGCGCATTATCTATTATATGCGTCGTTTTCCAGATCGGTTGACGAGCAGCGAGACGACGTACTCGGATCGCTGTGTTGGGAGCGAGGAAATGATGCGGATGATGGGGTGCCGTCCGCAGGATATGTATGCGGAACAATGGTTGAACAACCATCGCGTACCGCCGCGTGAGGTCGCCATAGAGCGTATGACGCTCGTCAATGCCCAGATCAAGGCTTGTCTTGATGTGGAGGGCGCGAGTCCGATTGCGTCGATCAAACGTCATTTTTCGCTGTCGGACGATGAGCTTGAGATTCTTGGGATGCTTGTCGCAGCGATGAACGATGAAGCTCTTTTGCGCCTGATGACAGTTGCGTGGGCTGATTTTACGGTGAGGCTTCCGACGGTGACTTTTGTGAGCGATGTGATTGGCGATACGCCGGAAGCGGCAGAGCGCATATCTGGTTATTTATCGGAGGGGGGAACGCTTCGGAAGATGCGCCTCGTTGTGGCGGAGAAACACGCGGCATTTCCGAACTATACGCCATTGGCATATACGCCGCTTTCGGTTGAGCAGATTGTGATTGATGCTTATCTTGGCAAGATGGACATCGGAGAGCTTCCGCCAAACATGACGTTTCATTCGAATGCGCTGCAGCGTCGCAAAATCATTGCGAAGGATGAGACGCTTGAGGAAATGTCGTATTTATTGAGTACATCTACAGCACGTTTATGTTGTGTTGGTCAGCCGCATGCGGGTCGCAGGACGATGGTTTGCATGACGGCCATTCAGAATAAGCGAAAGCCGGTTTTGGAAGTCGATGCCTGCCGAGAGTTTGAGCGCGTTGCGTCGAATGAGATTGACAGTCGCTTGGCGGAGATTATGCGCGAGGCGCTTTTGATTGGTTGTGTATTGATGCTTCGTTTTGACGGTCTTGAGGATCACATTGAATTGTTACATCACCTTGTGGAACGTCAAACGCAGATTGCACGCCTCGTCACTTTTTTTCCTGGAGAAATCGTCATTTTGGCGACGAAAACCCAGTCATTCTACGATGATGCGTTTGAAAAACCGACGATGATTCATGTGAATTTGCCGAGTGTTGAAGTGGCGGCGATGGCTTGGAACAGGGCGCTCTCACCATGGTGCGAGAGGGAGGACTGTGAGCGATTTTCGGAAGTTTTTTCGAGAAATTACAGTTTGCCGGTGGGGAGCATTTTTGGTGTAGTCCGAGATGCGGTTGATGCGCTTCAGGCGTCATCGGAAGTGGAAACGCATCTTCAGTCGCATCATATTCTAAACGAAATACGCAAGAGCTTTCGCCATCAGCTGGGATCGCTTGCCGAGATCACGGTGAGTGATGTACCGCTATCTGGCGTTGTTCTGCCTGCACAAGCCAAAGCGCAGGTGAATGAGATTCTCGAGTATGCGAAGAATCTGCATCAAGTCCTAGAAGGTTGGGGGTTTAGACAGCGATCCCCCTATGGCAATGCGCTCTCTGTGTTATTTGCAGGTCCGCCGGGGACGGGCAAGACGTTGCTTGCGTGCGCTTTGGCCAATGAACTGGGGAAAGTTCTTTATCGCGTGGATTTATCGCGTATTGTGGATAAATATATTGGTGAGACGGAGAAAAACCTCGGGCGTATTTTTGACGAAGCGGCTAAGGCACAGGCGATTATTTTATTTGATGAAGCAGATTCTCTTTTTGCAAAACGCACTGAGGTCAAATCGTCCAACGATCGTTATGCAAATCTTGAGATCAACTTTTTGTTACAGAAACTGGAATCCTATAATGGTGTTACAATTTTGACGACAAACCTTTCGAAAAGTATCGATGAGGCATTCCGTCGCCGTTTGCGCTTTATCATTGATTTTCCGATGCCGGACGTACCATCAAGGATTGCGTTGTGGAAACGCATGATGCCACCAGGCGCGCCGCTAGCAGATGATATCCGTTGGCAATGGCTCGCGAGAACTTTTGAAATGAGTGGGGGATACATTCGTAACGCCGTTCTTAAGGCTTCCATTTCGGCATCTGCAGCCAAAAAGCCGATTTGCATGGAGCATCTTGTCAAGGCTGCTGGAGATGAAGCTCGGTCTATGGGAAAACTGATGCGCATTGATGATAATTTTGATTATTATGGCGAGGACGATGTGTACGATGATGATATATAAATTGTATTGTTTGTGATTGTGCAGTGTAGTTTATTACTATTTGATATAAATTGATGAGTATTCTCTTGAACAGCCTTATTGTTATGTATATATTTCGGTATGATTCAATTGTACAGCACAACTAACAGTGGGGCATGTCACATTGTCAAACTGCTTAGTCACTATTTATGTCCATAAGCATAGACGATGTATTCATGGCTTATGTCCATAGGCATAGATGATGCAATTCTATTACCATTGAGTCTTAGCCTTTTTAGTTTCAAAAGATATGTGAAATATAACAATTTAGAGATGTTTATACGGATACGAAAGGTTGATGTTGTTTTGCAAAGTAGTAAATATAACAAATTGTATTGTAATGTGTATGTGTGTGTGAACTGTGTTTACGTGTGTGTAAATAATGTGACTAAAGTTGTTCATGTTAAGGCGATCTGCGCGATTTGACGAATTTTCTGAATGGAATAAACTCTAACAAAGAAACAAATGAAAAACATATTTTCGTTTGAACTTTATTAAAAATATGAATAGGTTAATACAAATAATTTGCTGACGATTTGGAATAAGTCTGTTCACAAATCTTCAACAACTCACACGGGAGGAAACGACCATGGCAGTGAACGCATCAGTAAAGGAGCAGTCACAGAAGAGTGCATCGGCATCATCTGTAGCACAAACTCAGGCGACAAACGCTTCGAACGCCTCGGCCGCGAATGCGCAGAAGACGCAGGGGATTACGCTGACCCAAAGTCAGATCACGTATGCGATCAACTATAACAAAAAGGCGAACCAATCGATCTGCAAGAAGATCCAGAATCTCGTTGGTGTGACGGCAGACGGAAGCTTTGGCCCTATTACCGTCAAGGCGATTGCCAATTGGCAGGCCAAGAATGGTCTTGATCCGGATGGCTGCTTCGGTCCGAAATCGAAAGCCGTGGCGAATCTTGATGGCAAATCATCGTCCCAGAACAACGCGTCTCAGGGCAACACAAGCACTGGCAACAGCGCACAGTCATCAGCTGTCACTTTGACCCAGAGCCAGATCAACTATGCTGTCAGTTACAATAAGAAGGCGAATCAGTCGATCTGCAAAAAGATCCAGAATCTCGTCGGCGTGACGGCGGATGGAAGTTTTGGTCCTATCACGGTCAAGGGCATTGCCAAGTGGCAGGCTGCGAACGGGCTTGAGGCAGATGGCTGTTTTGGTCCTGCTTCCAAAGCGGCAGCGAATTTCGACGGTGCGTCGCAGAGCAAACCAGCACAGGATAATACTGGCAGCACAAAACCTGCCGATCAGGGCGATACCACGCCGATCGCACCGGATGCTGGCGATTATACCGGAACGGAAAAAGTCAACTATGGTTCATCCAAGAAAACTGCGGTTAAGACACTTCAGAAGCTTCTTAACAAACATGGGGCCAAACTCTCTGTTGACGGAAGTTTTGGCAAAGGCACAGCCAAGGCTTTGATGCGTTTTCAGTATCATTATGTCAAAGAAGATGCTGGCGTTTATTTCAGAAATACAGCCGGTGCCAAGGCATCCTGTGATGCTGATACATGGAAAGTGCTTCGCCAGGCAGGTCCGTCGGCGAAAAATGCACCGGGCGTTGCCTTTGCCTTCCATCAAGGTAAAAAACTGAGCGCGACGCCGAACACGTCCCTCGTAACCGGCGGCGTGATGAGTGCCAATGCTGCAGCTAAGTTTAATGCGATGGTTGCGGCTTCCAGGAAAGAAAGCGATTCATCCAAACACATTAAAGCCGTGACGAGTACCTTCCGCGGTATGACGGACGAAGCCACTGTTGCCGCAACGGGCGGTGTCGGCGGTTCGTCTGGCGCGATTGAGCTTTATGTTGATTATGATTTCAATTCTGCACGCGCAGCTACACCAGGCTATAGCAACCATTGTATTGGTAATGCCGCCGATATTTCGGGGTTCGGAAGCCGTACGGCAAAACCAAAAGTGTGGTATTGGCTTAACGCGCATGCCGGAACGTATGATTTCGTACCCTATAGCTATGAAACGTGGCATTGGAATTATAAAAGCAATAGCTAGTTCTGAATTTTTATAGAGAGCCGCCACCCATAAGGATGGCGGTTTTTTTATGTGTGTCGCCCTATGGCTATCGCCATACGGGCTTTGGCTTCGGCTATCGTGCCAAAGGCACGATACGCCTGCGCGCCTGTAGTAGGGACGTATATATATGGTTTGGAACGCGTTCCGTGGAACGTCCCTGTCGGATATCCGCACGCCGTGCGGGTCAGATCCATGCAATACAGTTGAGTCGCGCACGCCGTGCAAGTTTGTTCCGCGGAACGGCCATCGTCGTAAGCGTATCCGCGTGTAGTCTCCATCGTCGTAAGCGTATCCGCGTGTATGTCCGTCCCCCCGGTATCCACATGCCGTGTGATGCCCAATGCCGTGTGATGCCCAATGCCGTGTGATGCCCAATGCCGTGTGATGCCCACAGCTTTGTAAGGCCGTTCCATGGAACGGCCATCGTCGTAAGCGTATCCCCGCGTAGTCGCCATCGTCGTAAGCGTATCCGCGTGCGTAGTCGCCATCGTCGTAAGCGTATCCGCGTGCGCAGTCTCCATCGTCGTAAGCGTATGCGCGTGTATGT
>JAFOHE010000146.1 GCA_017421975.1 Pseudomonadota bacterium | reverse complement strand
GCTGCCGCTCCGGCTGCGCCAGCGGATGCTGCTGCCGCTCCGGCTGCGCCAGCGGATGCTGCTGCCGCTCCGGCTGCGCCAGCGGATGCTGCTGCCGCTCCGGCTGCGCCAGCGGATGCTGCTGCCGCTCCGGCTGCTGCGGAATAAGCATGGTAAACGAATAACGTTTTTTGGTTTTCTTTTGCCCGAAAGGCACGTGCGTGCCGCTCGGGCTTTTTTATGTAGAGGACACGCATGACGACACCCGAATTTAATGTAAAATCAGCCCCTGCAGGTGCTATAAAAACGGCATCCGGCCTTGAATATGTTATTGTATCACCGAATCCGGATGGAGCGGTGATTACGCCGAAGGATTGGATCCTCGTCCATTATTCTGGCTGGACGACAGACGGCAATTGCTTTGACACGAGCACAGACGGCGCACCGGCTGTATTCCCCATTGAACAGTTGATTGACGGCATGAGAGAAGCCCTTTGTCTGTGCCGGACGGGTGAAAAGATGCGCGTCTGGATTCCCGAAGATCTCGCCTATAAAGGTGTGCGAGGAATGCCTCAGGGCACGCTCGTTTTTGAGTTTCGCGTCATTGACATCGTGACGCCCAAAGCACCGCCGCTCGAAGTGCCGGCGGATGCGATCAAACTCCATGATGGTTTGGCTTATCGCATCGACAAACGCGGCCCTGGTGAACGTACCATTATGCCTGAAGACATTGTGAACATTGATTTTAATGGGTGGCGTCAGACAACAGGCGAAATGTTTCATTCCTCTATGCAGATGGGAGAACCGCTCGTCGGCGAAGTCCATAAGTTTTTCCCTGGTTTCCGCGAGACGCTCGTGTTTGGCCATGCGGGAGACGAGATGACAGTTTGGGTGCCTCAGCCCTACGGCGTGGATCCCAAGGGCGATTATGTGCCTGGCGTGCTCGTTTTTACAGTTGTGATCCACGAAGTGACGCAGGCACCGGAGCCATTACCGGCACCTGATGATGTTGCGGCGGCCCCCGCCGATGCGGTCGTGACAAAAACCGGCCTCGCGAGCAAAGTTCTCACGGTCGGTGACGGCAAAATGCACCCGACTTCGAGAAGTCGCGTTCGCGTCCACTATACGGGCTGGACGACGGACGGTAAAATGTTTGATTCGAGCGTTTTGCGAGGTGAACCTTCGGAATTCGGTTTGAATCAGGTCATTGCCGGCTGGACGGAGGGCGTTCAGCTCATGGTTGAAGGCGAGACGCGCCGTTTCTGGATTCCTGAAGCGCTTGCCTATCGCGGTATGGCCGGTGCGCCTGCGGGGATGCTCGTTTTCGATGTCACGCTCTTGGCGATCCTTTAGTTTTGTCATGCCTTGATGCACATAAAGACTTGAATGTGGCGGTTTTTTGGGCGTTTCCCCACAAGGGAGTGGCAAAACCGCCATTTTCGTATCGTCGTCATCGTACGGTGGTGGGCTTCGGTAAATATAACGGTTGTGGTTTGTATCCGCGCTTTTTAATATAAGGTAATAACATAGTTTTGCCAAAAGTATGCAGAACGTGTTATTCTGGACTGCGCTTTTTTTTGAGCATTTTTCTGCGCAGCGGGTCATGGGAATGAAATACGGTCCTGAGCATATCATCAACGGCAAATACAAACTTTTGGCAAGTGTTGGCAACGGCACGATGGGAGAGGTCTATAAGGCCGAGCATCTGACGATCCACAAGACGGTCGCCGTGAAGATTCTTCACCAGAATATGACGACTAATCCAGAAGTCATTGAGCGCTTCAAACGTGAAGCGCAGGCAGCGGCGGCTATCGAAGATTCGCACGTCTGTGCCGTAATGGACTTTGATGTGACGGAGGAAGGCGATTTCTATCTTGTGATGGAGTACCTTGAAGGTGAAACGCTTTTACAGCGTATTCAGAACGAGGGAAAACTTTCGCCGCATAACGCTGTCGGGATCATGCAACAGCTTCTGAGCGTGCTTCAGTGTGCCCATGACCATGGCATTGTGCATCGGGATGTGAAGCCCGAAAATATCATTTTGATCAATCGGGACAACATCCCGGATTTTGTGAAGTTGCTTGATTTTGGTATTGCGCATCAGGATGAATCGTTTTGTGTCCAATCAAATGATTCAAACTTAAAGACCCAGTTGGGGTATCTTTATGGGACGCCGCAATATCTTTCACCGGAGCAGGCAACGGGCAGCGAGATCGACTATCGTGCGGATCTCTATTCCTGTGGCATTGTCTTGTATGAGATGTTGACGGGTACAGTGCCGTTTCAGAATCCGTCCACGCTCAAAGTCCTTCACATGCAGGCGTATGATCCGCCACCGCATCTTCCTGTAGATGAGATTGAATGTGGGCAACAATTTGACGAAATCATTCAGAAGTTGCTTGAAAAGGAGCCTGAAAATCGTTTTTCATCGGCGCAGACACTTCGTGAAGCGTTGTCGCAGTTACCCCTGTCCGTGAATGGTTTGAACACCTGGGGATCGATTTCGTTGAGTCTTAAAGCGGCGAATTTGTCGGACATGTCCCTGAATTCTGTCGGCGCTTCGTCGAGTGGGAATTTATCAGACCCAGAGCTGGTGGTAAGACGCTGGCTTTTTGGGTTGACGCGGAAGCATTTTATCATTTTGATTGTCACCGTAGCACTCGTACTTTTGCTGACAGGCGTCGTTATCACGCTTTATTTTGTCAATCAGAGTGCTGAACCAGAAGTCACCGGGCAGGCAAATTCGGATGCGTTATCCGAACAGGATGCACGTAAGCCGCAGCCGTTGGAATTTATGAATTCGGATTTTGCGTTTTCGTACGATCCCGTTTTGTTGTCGGAAAGTACGATGACAAAAGCGCTTGAAGAGTTTAACGCCGATCGTTTTGACGAATGTCTGCAAACGCTTGACTCAGTTTATGACCGCTATAAAGGGCATCCGAATTACCTTCGCCTTCGCCTGCTCGTGCTTGATAAGCAGAAGAATCGCGAGGAAGCTGTGAAAGCCTTTATCGAGCTTTGTCAAATTGAGCCGCGTGCGCCGCTTAATCTGTCTGTGCGGACGGCGCTTTACAACATTGTGGAAGACAAGGCGAATCATAAGGCGAGCATGGAGACACTGAAAGCAGCGGCGACGCCGTTGCTCGCTTTGTCTTTGTCAGAGGCGATTCTTCAGACGCCATACGACAGGCATGATATTCGTCGTGATCGCCTTGCGGCAATTTATGAAGCGATGCCAATCGATGCCTTGCCAAAGTGGCGGCGACTTGCCGTTGAAGCATGGACAAAAGTCGATAAAGATAAGTGTGAAAAGCGTCAGGAGCTTATTTTGGAGGCTTATCAGCCTCAGGAGATGGATGACAAAGCACTTGCAGATTTCTATATCAGCCTCATTTTGCCACTTCATGACAATGTGTTGAAGCTCTGCAAGAAACGAAACAAGAGTGTCGATTGCAATGCGTGTATGCGTGATTGGATTGACGAGCAATACGAAGTGCTGACAAACCGTTTGGCCGGTCGTCCAGAGCCGTTTCTTAAAGACATAGAGAAAATCCCCGAAACGAAGCGAAGTCAGGACGGGGAAGATGCGAAGCCTGATGATGATAAAAAGGCGGATGAGACGGATGATGAGACGCAGAATAAAGAAACAGGGGCATCCTCTGGCAATGGCAAAACGTCATCTTCCTCAAAGTCATTCGAAAATGCGTTTAAAAAAAGGCTGAGTGCGGCATTTTCGGGGTAGATGAAGCCCCTTTGGTCGTGGAAAAAACACAATGACCATTATCCAGGGGGTGTTTTTCGAAGAATGATGCATAGGTCATTATTTACACGCGGCTAATGGCCGCGTGCATGGTTTTTAGCGAGTGCATATCGCAAGATGGAGCGTCATCTTCCAAATCAACGATGTTGACGTTTGTATCATTGGTTTTGTTTGATTTATAGGCTTCGATGCGGCGTTTGATGGTGGGCAGGAAGGGGCGGGCAGAGCCCCGCCCATACAAGGGTTGAGGAATGGGCGCCCGGGGCGTTGCGGGGTGTCCCCGCACGGGGGTAGGTGCGTATGTGACGGCGACGTTTTCTATTTTCATCTTTGTGCGATTCCGCTAAACGTCGCCGACGCATAGCACCGTAGGGGGTGTCCCCCTCACGTTGCGTCAATTAGGGGGTAGCGAAATGAATGCCATTATTTTAAGCCTGACAAAGATTCGAGAGACGGATGCGATTGTCGATCTATTGACGGACGCAGATCGCATTGTCCATGCGTATGCGCGGAATTATCGGACGTCGAAGAAGTTTCCGAACGGTTTGGAGTTATTTTCGGTGTACGATGTTTCGCTGACGTCGGCGGATAACGGTCATGTATGGTTGAATGGGGCGTATAGCGAGCAGCCGTTTTCGAAGCTTGTAGCGGATGTGACGTCTTATGCGTGTGCGAGTGCTTTGCTTGAGACGGTGAATGTGGCGTATGCGGAGGATGCGCCGATGCCGAATTTGTTTCGGACGATGCTTCAGGCGTTTGCGGCGATGGAGGCTGCTCCCGATCTTTCTCCGCTTGTCCATGCCTGGCTTGAGGCGAGGATCGTGTATATTCAGCAGCTCCTTCCGGATATTCGATTTTGTGCGGGTTGCGGCAAGCCGCTCGTGCGTTCATCCCATTTTCAGCAGGAACAGGGCTTTTTGTGTGAGGCGTGTGCGCATGGCGATGAAAATGTCATGGAGCAAGTGTTTCCGGGGATACGCCGCCTTGTTTCGACGCCGCTTCAGACGGTTTTGGGGGCTGCTTTGAAGGCTGATGCGGCCGAGGCGCGACAGGCGTTGCTTCATTCAATAGCGCGTCTACTTGGATGCTGCCTGAGGGATTTCAGCACGCGCCGGACGCTAAAGGCACATGCTTTTATGGGGGAGACGGTCTACTCGGATGCCTCGTTTTTGGAGGTCGTCGGCGGATGAGCGCGATAAGACCGGCAAGGCTCTATGTTGAGTGTGGCACGCTTTACGTTTTGTCGCTCGCGGCGACATTTTTTAATCAGCATGCCGCCTCGCCCCAGATGGAAGAGATGACGTTCGTCGCTGTGATCGTCATTTTGATGTTCGGGCCGTGGGTTTGCGGGCGCTTTGTAAATCGCCGTTCGGGCGAAGCATCTGGTGCTGAAGTCGTTTTGTCCCTCAAAGATGCTTGCCTTGGATTGGGGGTCGCATTGGGCTTGCTTTTGCCTGTGTGTCTTGGTGCCTGGGTTTGGTACACGCAGGTTGTGGGGATGACGTTTGGGTTCGATGTGACAGCTTATGCGACTGCACAGCCAGGCTGGTTAGAACGTATTATAACACAAGTGTTGATCGTGGCTTTGCCCGAAGAGTTTTTTTATCGCGGGTACCTGATGACGACGCTTCGGGACGGTTTAGAGCGAAGGGGAAATTGGACGCCCCGAAGGCTCAATGTGACGCTTATTTTGGTCACGAGCGTGATGTTTGCCGTGGCGCATACGATGGGCGGGGATGTCGTGCGCCTCAACACCTTCTTTCCGGCGCTTCTATTTGGTTTCGTGCGTACACGCTGTGACGGCATTTTAGGCTGTATCCTGCTCCATGCCAGTTGCAATCTGATGATGCAGGGGATATTGGTACATTTTTCATTTTGAGGGTGTATTTTTACCATAAACGTTGGTCATTTTGCGAATCATTGGGTAAAGTGCTAGACTGGTGGATTGAAGTGCGTACACTTTGTTCATGCAGGAGAAAGAAATCATGAAATTAAGATACCGCCATGTGCTTCTGGCCATGCTGGCCATGACCGTTGCTGCACCATCTGCTTTTGGGGATGGCATAGATATTCGTCAGTTTACTCCGGCACCTGGTCCGGAGAGTGTGTTCAGTGTGGAGTCATCGAAGACGCTGGATCACCTCGGTTACGATATCAAGCTGGTGACGGATTATGCCAATACGCCGCTCAAGTTTTCGTATTACGATGCGGATGCGCGTTTGGATCATCTGGTGTCGATGAATCTTTCGGCGTCCATGGGGATTCTTGATTTTCTGGAAGTCGGCATTGTTCTTCCCTTTGTTGCTTACGAAGGTTACAATGATGTCTATGAGCAGGTGATGTATTTAGGCGTTCCTCAGGCAAAGACGGGTGTGTTTGGGGATATGCAGTTGCGCGTGAAAGGGACGATTCTCAAGCGAGAGAATTACAACGGTTTTGGCCTTGGCGCGGGTGTCATTCTTTCGATGCCTACAGGGAAGCAGGAAGCACTCATTGGAGCCCCAAGTGTGACGGGCAGACCCTACGTCGTATTGGATTATGAAATTGGCCCCGTGGAGATGATGCTCAACGCCGGTTTCACGTTCCGCAAGAAAAGCGAATTTCTCGATTATACCAAGACACATACATTCGATTATGGTTTTGGCGTCGTGTACCATGCCGTGCCTGATTGGCTCGATGTGAAGGGCGAGATTTTTGGTGCAACGCCGCTTTCGAGTGTCGCGACAGATGATTATCAGAATTCTGCAGAATGGTTATTGGGTGCACGCGTCATGACGCCTGTGGATTTCCATATTACGGCGGGTGTTGGCACGGGAATTGGTGCGGGCGTTGGCAATCCCAAAGTCCGCGTACTCCTGGGCTTGGAGTATTCACCGCGGTTTAGTGACGCTGATGAAGACGGCATAGATGATCGCAAGGATTATTGTCCGACGCTACCAGGGACGCTTGAATTCGACGGTTGCCCGAATCCCGATGCGGATGTGGATAACTGGTGCGATCCGTGGATTGAGACGGATGTGGATGCGGCGCATTTTGCTTGCCAGTTGGTCGATACCTGCCCCGACAGGACGGGCGAAGATGCGTTTAATGGTTGTCCGAATCCAGACGGCGATGGCGATGGCTGGTGCGACGCCTGGCTGACAGACGATATTATGGCTGCAGGCTTTGGCTGCAAGCCGACGGATGATTGCCCCGATGTCGCCGGTTCGGATGAATTCAGCGGTTGCCCGAATCCTGATTCCGACGGCGATGGCTGGTGCGATGCATGGATTACGGATCCGGCTATGGCGACGAAGTTTAGTTGTCAGATGACGGATATGTGTCCGAACCACGCTGGGGATGCCGAAAATAGTGGTTGCCCGAATCCTGATTCCGACGGCGACGGCATTTGTGCGCCTTTCGTCGAAGAACTCGGACTTTACGACAATTTCTTCTGCTCCGGAAACGATCTTTGTCCTGATGAACCCGAAGATTTCGATGATTTCGAAGATGAAGACGGTTGCCCGGATCCCGATAATGACCGTGACGGCATTTGCGATGCGTGGGTTTCTGAAATGGGACTCCTTGACAAATACGCCTCCGTCTGCCGCGGCGTGGACAAATGTCCTGCGGAACCGGAAACGATTAATGGCATTAAAGATACCGACGGTTGCCCCGATAAAGGCAATCAGATCGTTTTCGTCCTTGAGGACAAGATTGAGATCAAAGACAAGATTTACTTTAACAACAACAAAGCGACGATTCAGAAGAAATCGAACTCGTTGCTTGACCAGCTTGCGCAGACCTTGCGTGCCAATCCGTCGATTCTTAAAGTCAGTGTCGAAGGCCATACGGATGATACGGGCAAATACGAACACAATATTCAGCTGAGTCAGCAGCGTGCACAGGCTGTCGTCGATGCCCTTGTCAAACGCGGTGTTGCGCCGGAACGGCTTTCGGCCGTTGGGTTTGGGCCGGATCGTCCGCTCGATCCTGCAAAAACGAAGGCGGCAAGGGCGCTCAACCGACGTGTTGAGTTCATCATTACAGAGCGTAAATAGGATTTATTGCGCGCAAATAAAACGGATCGGGCTTTGTCCGATCGGTGTGCAGCGTGTACGCAACGTGCCGAACGGGCGTGTTTGGCTCACGGGGACATGGAAGGTGTTTCTCGCCAAAAGTTCCCACGCTTCGTTGGCGTGGGAACTTTAGCAAAGGCGAACCAGGTATTGCGTTCATCGTGGGTAGGCACGGAGTGGTTTGGATGTGCGCTACGGCGCTCGGATTGACTTTGGCGGAAAAACGATGCCCAGAAAAAAGAAAGATACAGTCGATGTTCCGGAAAACGTGATAGAGCAGCGTGCCGAAGATATGAGCGGCGTAGCGCAGGATGTGTCTAAGGAGGATGCTGTTCAGCCAGCAAAACGCCGTTCCCGTAAAACGGTGAAGGCGGAAGAAGGCATAGAAAACGCGGCGGAAGTCGCGTCATCTGCATCTGCCGAAACCAAACGTCGGTCACGTAAAAAAACGCCATCAGCAGAGGGCGAAGTTTCATTGGGGGAGAATGAAGGACAGGTTTTTACCGAAGGAGTTTCGCAAAAGTCCAGCGAATCTGAGGTTTCGCCCGACCAGACCCCTGATGCGCAGGATGAAGCGGATAAGCCACGGTTCCCGAAACGCTCTAAAGATGCTTTCTTTAATCTTTTTGCCGGTAGCATGCGTACGGAAGCGTTGCCCGAGGTCAAGGCTGGCACAGTCGTTTCTTCCGAACAAATTGTGGAGATTCAGAGGCACAAAGGGGCGCAAAACGCGTTTGAAGCCGAAGAAATGCAGTCGAATGATGATCGTCTCGCATCGGAAAAGCCATTCCAGCCCTTTGTGGCACGAAAGCTTTTGTCCGGCCTCGTTTGGCCTTCAAGTGAGCCGGCGCTTGATATGGCCATGTTTCGTGACTTCCGCAATAACGTCGAATTTTCACAAGCGGATAAGCCACACATCGACGGCCTCGTTGATCGCGTGAAAGCGGAGCGCATCCTTGACTATCTTCGTCGTGACAAGTTGTTTCCGACAGCACGAAAGGACTTTGCACCTTGCGTTCTCGAACAGTTTTCCGAGGAAGCGCAAAACGAACTGATTGAATCCGAAGGCTCGCGCATGACGGCAAAAACCATGCATGCGCTTGAGGAGTTTTTGCTTGAGACAATCGCGCCGAATCACCTGGCGTCCAAACTTGTCGGCGGCGCCTACGTTTATGAAATGCCCGTCGTGATACCGGATCCTGTCGAAGCACAACCGGCGATCGAAATTACGGAACAGGGCGTCGTCGATCATGCGGATGACGATATTGATGCGCTCTTTGCAGAATTGGAAACGCCGATTGAGGCGTTTGATTACAGTGATTTCAATGGCGAACAGGAGGGGCTTGCTTATGTCCATACGGTGAATCACTGTGGGCGTATCATGGCTCTCATCAAACACTGGTCGCTCCATCTTCGACAGATTGACCAGGAACTCAAGCGTCCTGCCGATCAGATGCCGCTTCAGTACGTGTATTACACGCGCTTCGTTCAGATTTTGCGAGTCGATGGTGAGACTGCCAGCCAATACAAAGTTATTTTGCCGGACGAACGCCTCAAAGCCAAATACGATCTCGATGAGATGGATCTTTTCATCCTCTGGCTCATCGCTTCGCTCCAGATTGATCAGGATGTTCGCGAATGTCTCATGCCGACGTGGACGCAAGGCAATATCGTGCTTATGTCACCGGCAACGATTATGCGTTTTGTTGCGACAAACCAGATGGAAAAATCGGAACTTCTCTTCCGCTTGAGCCAGTCGGCACGCCTTCATCGCTTCGATCTCGTGCGCACGACGTTTACGCGTAACCCGATTTTGCCGCTCTACTTCGAGTTGTCCGTGCCTGAACAGATTTCTCTTCAATTCGCAGGGACGCTCTCTCTGTCGACGCCGACGGCAAAATTTGCCTCGTTGACGTATCCTTCACTTTCGGAGGAGACGTTTCTTTCAAACGAACATAAACGCACGCTCGAAATTGTGCGTCACTTCGTCACGCGCCCAGCAATTAATCAGACGAATCCTCAGCTTAGTCGCGATAATTTGAATTTTATTCCGAGTTTGCCGTTTTTAATCGAAGGTTTACCTGGAAGCGGTCGAACAACGCTCATGAAAATTATTGCTTCACGTCTTGAGTTGCCGCTTATCATCGTCTCTTGTGGCCCCCTGGCGATGATGGCTCCCGAGGATTTTAGCAGCTATTTTAATGATCTCTTTCAGGATGCGGAACTGCTTAACGCGCTCGTTTGCCTTAAAGATGCGAGTACCATTCTTGCGGAAGCGCGTTATGTGGCGCTCTTTACGCGACAGCTTGCACTCCATCCGATCGTTTGCGCACTTTGCGTCGATCTTCCTGTGACTGTCAGTCCAGAACTTGATCCATACGTCACGTTTAAGACCAAGATGGACGCGAATCTCAAGGAAAATGCCGTCAGTTACTGGAAACCCCACTTGAGCCTTCCATTCGTCAACAATCTTCATGTCGATGTTTTGGATTTGTCGCGCAAACTTGCCTTGCAGCCGTTCCAGATACAAAAGGCGGCACGCCTCGCCTATTATGCCACTTCTGCTGAAGATGAGGCGGCTGATTCTATGGATCTTGCAGCCAATGAAAGCGATATCTTCCTGAGCAACCAAAGCCTCGAACGCGCTGCAAGTGCCCAGATTACCAAGAATATCGGCAACCTTGCGTTTATTACCGATCCTGAGGTCACGCTCAATGATGTCATCGTATCGGATGACATTATGAAAAAGATTAAGCAGATTATCGGTTCGGCGCAAAATCGTCGGCGCGTTTTGTATGATTGGGGACTTTCAAAACGCATTCGACGTGGTACTGGCGTCATCTGCCTCTTTGACGGTGAACCTGGTACGGGCAAAACCCATAGTGCTGAAGCCATTGCCAAGTGCCTGGGTCTCTCCCTTATGCGCGTCAATATCGCGAGTATGGTCGATAAATATATCGGTGAAACGGAAAAAAACCTCACCAAAATCTTTGAACAGGCAAGACCCGATATGTCCCTGCTCCTCTTTGACGAGGCCGATTCCCTCTTCACAAAACGTACGTCGAATGTCTCCAAATCGAATGACCGTTATTCGAATATGAGCGTCAACGTTTTGCTTCAGCTTGTCGAACGCTATGAAGGCGTGAGCGTTTTAACGACGAATCTTAAGAATTCGATCGATCCCGCTTTCGAACGTCGTATCACGTATAAAATCTACTTCCCTATGCCCAAAAAAGAAGAACGGATTCGACTGTGGAAATACATGTGTCCGCCCGATGTTCTCACGTCTGAGCCGCTCGATTACGAATGGCTCGGCGAGATCGAGATGAGCGGTGGTGAAATCAAAAACGCCGTTCTCGCTGGTGCCTTTAAAGCTGCGACGATGGGAAAACTCCTCGATACGGAAGTTCTCTATGATGCAGGCGTGACAGAAGCTTCGGCCGCGGGACGCGTCATGCGCCATTATGATGAAGATGACGACGGATTCAACTAAAACAATAAAAGCACCGAAGGCTTGCGCTTTCGGTGCTTCATTTTTCTTCCTAAATACAAAAAAAGCACTCAGGCCATCCTTAGCCAAGTGCACTTATTATTTAAACCTATTATCCTAAAGACGCAAGCGAAAGATGACAAATTTTGAAGGTTTTTTGCTACAAAGATGCGCTTGCTTCTCTGGCACTCAGGATGAAATAACACGATTATGGCGATTTATACAGGATGTGTTGAATTTTTAACGCCGGAAGGGGACGGAGCGCTGAAAGACGTGCGCGGATGCGTCGTGTCCATACCAGGGACGTTGCCAGGCGAAAATGTGACTTATCGCGTCGAACACGTCAGTCCACATGACAAACGCGTTTGGGCTAGCTGTTGCGAAGTCTTGTCGCAGAGCCGCGAACGGCGGGATCCCCCTTGTCGCTCGGCTTATCCAACGCGCGGATTATGCGGCGGTTGCCCACTCATGCACCTTTCGGATAAGCTTCAGGGGGAGCTCAAACAAAAGATCGTCCTTGATGCCCTCCATAACGCCAAAATCAATTATATCCACGAGGTTCCCTTCATGCCTTCACCGGTAACGTTAGGTTATCGCAATCGAACGGATCTCGTTGCTGGTATCGTTAAAGGCCGCCCTATCTTGGGTAGTTACGAGCCGCGCACCCACCAGATCGTCATAACGCGCGTCTGTCCCATCCTCCGCTCTCCTATTACCCAAGCCATTGAAGTCTGTACCAACCTCATGCAGACACAACGGATTCCCGTTTATGAATTTGGCAGAAATATGAAAGGCGCTTTGCGGTACGTCTCCTTTTTTGCCAATGACGCCGGCGATCTCCTCATGGATATCGTGACTTCGAGTGATGCTGGACAAACGCCTGCGTGGGTCAATCCCTTCGCTTTCGCCATGAAAAATGCTTTCGTCTTGCTCAAAGGCGTCAGCTATTCCCTCAACGATAGTGCCAATAATGCCATTCGCGTGGCTCCTTCGAAGAATGTATGGGGCGAGGCAACGCTCGTCGAACACTACGGCTCAATCGAAACACGCCTCTCTGCAAGCGGTTTCACACAGCTCAATTCCGATATGGCCGCCCATATTTACCGCTTGGGGCGCGAGTGGCTCGGTTATCGCCCCGATGTCCTCTGGGATCTCTATTGTGGTACGGGGTGCTTCGGACGCATGGTCGCGCCGCTCAAACATTTGTTCGGCGCCGAATTCAATGCGCGTGCGATCGAAATCGCCAAAAATGTCTCGCAAAACGACGCTTTCAATACGTCGTTTGAAGTGATGGATCTCGAAAATCAATGGCCCGAACATTGGCCTGAACCTAACGTCATTCTCGTCGATCCCCCACGTAAAGGCCTCAGCCAATGCGTTCTCGAACACCTCGCTAAACTTCAGCACACGACGATCCTCTATATGAGCTGTTATCCCACAAGCTTTGCCAAAAATATCGCTTACCTCGATCCACATTACGAAATCGAAAAAATAGCTGCCTTCGATATGATGCCACAGACGCGTCATGTCGAAGTCCTCGCCCTTCTCAAACCGCGTCGTGTCAAATAGGATGGGGGACACCCCCTACGGTGCTATGGGCTTTGCCCATACGCACCTACCCCCGTGCGGGGTTCCACCCCGCAACGCCCCAGCTTCGCTTTCGCTTGTGGCTACAAAATAATATCGTTCTCGTACATGTGTCACGTCAAACGCTGACGCGCATAGGAATGTTTATATGGTTTCGGAAGAATACAGACAGAAAAATGGGTTTACGCCCGAGCAGATTGCAAACACCATGGAGCGATTCTACGATCGCGTAGATGTCGCAACCCAAAAGACACTTGATGCACTCGCGCATGACGGTTTTAAGCTTCATTGCCAAAAGGGATGCTGCGCCTGTTGCCGCGACGATCTCACTGTGACACAGGGAGAAGCGGCACTTATTCGCAATAAATGTGGCGATGTGCTCAATGAAATTCCCCACAAAAAAGGGGCTTGTGCTTTCCTCGATGAGTCGGGAGCTTGCCGTATCTACGCTGTACGCCCCTATATCTGCCGCACACATGGTTTGCCATTGCGTTGGACGGACGAAGACGAAAATGGCGATGATTGCGAAGAACGGGATATCTGTGACCTTAATCGCCATATTGACCTCGTCGCTCTTATGCGTGAACAATGTTGGACACTCGGCTTGCCAGAACTCCAGCTTTCGCAGATGAATCGCATCACGTTTGGAAACGATGAACGCGTCTCTCTGCGTGCACTCTTTAACAACTTGAATTAAAATGATATAAAAATATTATAAATTGAGATACGCTTGTCTTTACATGTTCCAAACGTCAGTTATGACTTCATGTTTTCTTCATTGTCAGAACAAAACAAGGATGGCAATAAGCGTATTAGGATGGATAGCATGGCATCGTAATGCGCGTCGTTATGCGTCCATTTCGAGACGAGACGTGCTTTTTCGAAAAAAGGGCAATCATGCTGCGCGAACGCCATATCAAGGGACGTGAGCCATGGGCTTTGTGTGGCGTTCCTGAAGCAAAGGCGATACGTTCAATACATATCTTTTCTTTTGTTCAGGCTCATGTTGGCGTATAATAGAAAGTGTTCTCTTAGGAGAATGTCACTTTAGGATGAAGTGATCGGGGTTTGAGTCAGGGTATTATGCGTCATATTCCAGAAGTAGGTTTACAATTACTCGACAGATATCGTTTGGATGAACTGTTGTCTTCAAATCAGGAAACGGCTGTTTATCGTTGTCAGGATATGCGACTATCTGTCACTGGGGCCCTCAAGTTTTTGCTCGAAGATGATGCAGATAAATCTGATGGTAATCGAAGAAACGCTTTTTTGACTTCGATGCGCAATCTCGCGAGATTGAATCATCCCAATATCGTTCATTTGACGAACATTGAAACGAAAAACGGGCTCGTTTTTAGCGTCATGGAATGGTTGTGCGGCATGACGCTTCGTCAGCATCTGATTGACATGAATGCGACGTTGACGGTGCCAGAGATCTTGGAGATTTTTATCTCAACGGCTGAAGCCGTGGCTTCAGCACATTTGATGGCAATTTTCCATAAGCAAATCAATCCATCAAACGTTTTTCTCAATGTCCTCGGCTCGCGTCTCGCTCCGAAGATTCTGAACTTCAGTGCGACAAAAGATATTGAACGTCTCGATCCTATTCACGAATTGCCTTTCGTTAGTCCCGAGCAGTTTTCGGATTTCAATCAGGTGACGGCGCAATCCGATATCTTTTCTCTCTGTGCAACATTGTACTTCGCCTTAATGCATGAGCCGTTTGTGCTGTTCGATACGGCAGATATGTACAGGGCGTTTTATGATGAAAATCCAGAGATGGATATCCCTGATGCCGTGCCTGAGGTTTTTCGCTCTATCTTAAAACGGGGTTTTGCCGTTCATCCACAGGATCGTTTCGAAAGCGTGATGGATTTTTTGGATGAGCTGCGAAAAATTGCATCAAATTTTCAGTTGAGTGCCAATTTGACGCTCGAAGCCCCTAAAGCTTATCGATCGTGTATTCTGCCTGCCACAGGCAATACGCCATTGACGGGGATTAAGGCGTCGTCGCTTCCTGCATCTGGTTCCGTTTCAGATATCCCTGCACCGACATTCAAACGGACGATTTCAAATCAAATCGTCAATGTCCCTGCCGAATTGTCAGATGGGCTCGAAAATGTGTATGCGATCGTTCAGCCTATCTTTCATACGACCGAAAGAAGCGTGCTGCTCGTTCAAAAACGTCAGGAAGAACCCCAAAAACAATACATTTTGAAGGTGCTTCATCATCCAAGTTTGATTCAGAAAACGCTCTTTATCCAAAGTGCACAAACTACAAAACGGTTGTCTGCATTGACAGCATTAATGCCGAATATTCTTCATATCCACGAAGAAGTGCCAGCAATCCTCATGCAGGCAAATGGGCAGCGCTCGCTCGCTTCCATTCTTGAGAATAATGGCCCTATTTCACCGCTTTATACGCTTCAGGTCGGCATTTATATTGCCCAGGCGCTTCATGTCATGCATGAAAACCATTTTTTGCACGGCAATATTAAGTTGACCAACGTCTTTTTTGAAGAACGCCAAGGCGCGGGGATTCCTATCCTCTACGATATTGGTCAGCGACTTTATGCTGAAAATTCGCAGGAATTGACCTATTCTCAGCTTGCGTTTGTCGCACCAGAAACGGGATTCAATCTCCAACATGCCAATATTCAGACGGATATTTATGCCTTTGGGATGCTTTTAAATACGATGATTTTGGGGCATTTCCCCTTCAATGGAAAAAATGCACCCATGATGTATCAGGATATTCTTGCACATAAGGATGCGCCTTCGTTGCGTGATCTTGCTCCTGGGGTAGATCCTGATTTTGTGCGCATTATCGATTGGTGTACGGCTTTTAATCCACTCGCGCGTTATCAGTCTATGTCGGATGTTTTGCGTGATCTCTACATTGTTTTGCCGAAACTTCAGGCAGCCGAGAATCAGTCTCATCCTATTTATAAATAAACGCTTTCGTGCCAGGAGAAGTGTTTTGGGCCTTTTACAAAGGCCCTTTTTTTGTGTCAAAACAGGATGGCGCGTAGATTCACAGTGCATGGGGTTTCTTGTGGGTATCAAGGATGATGATTGGATATGGTACGATTTGACATGCCCAAGGGCATACGAAACAATGTTCTGCACTTTGTTTTAGGGATACTTGTTGCGATGGCGATAGTGCCGTCATTGGCGTACGCACAGACCGAGTTTGTGCATAATGACGAAGTAGTGATCACGCTTCCGCCAGATATTCAGACTGAGGATTGCGAAGAATCGCTCGCACTCAAAGCCGGTGGCGCATGCCTCAAAATAGAACACAATGGCATGAAAGGTGTACTCTTCTACAGGCAGAATGAGGGATATGCACTCATGTCACAGAAGGCACTCGAAAAACATATTCTCGATTCCGTCAGCGCACTAAGCGATATTCCCAATGTGCATGTTCGAAATAGTCGTATTTTACCCTCAAAGACGCTCCTCGGCATGATTGATATCGTACGCAATGACGATGCTGTGGCTGAAGTGACCGAGCTTGCGCATCCACCCATTTCTCAGACCGCTCTCCTCATTCCTTTGCCAAACAAACTCGGACAGCTTTTTATCTATTTGCCCAATGATGCGCCTGAAGCGCAAACATGGTGTCAAGCATGGATAGAGGCTGCACCACAATATATCCAGCTCTTGGTTGCCCCCCCGCCTACAGTCGAAGCGACTGCCAATTCCCATGATGCACCGCCTGAAGGAACGCTCGCATTGATGCCAAAAGCATTGCTCATAGGCGGGGCAGCCGCTTTGTTTATTATCCTTATCCTTCACAGGCTCGCAGCTCGAAAACGACGAGAGGATTCATAGTAGTGCTCCGCGAAACGCAAGTGATACGAAAGGCAATGAGGACAGTTGCAATTAACAGGTATGGCCTAAACGTTAAATTTCAACACGTGAGGCTTTGCCATTTAACATAGCGATCAACGATGTCAGATAAGCATACGAACATAGAAGATACGGCTGAGCAACACGAAGCGTCCCATGCGACGCATGATGCGTCTCAAGATCATGGGATAACCGATAACAACGTTGCCAAAGACTCAGAAGTTTCTCCGGAAACAGCAAAGGTCATGGATGAAAACGCTACGGAGCATGGCATAGATGAAGAACATGCAGATTCAAAAGCGGCTTCTGAAGCACAAAAGGCGACATCAGCCGATACCGTCAATGTGCAGACACGCGTCAAACGTGTGGGCTTAGCTGCACTGATTCTATCCCTGGGCATTCTGTGTTCCCGCCTGTTGGGGTTCGTCCGCGAAGCAGTTATTGCTTATCAAGCTGGCGCAGGTGCTGCAACCGATGCTTATAATGCCGCTTTCACTTTGCCAGATTTGATGAACTACTTTCTGGCTGGCGGAACCATGTCGATTACGTTCATTCCGCTCTTTGCAGCTTACATGGCTCAAGATAAACCAGAACGTGCGAATCGGCTATTTTCCCTCATCGCGACAACTATGGGCTCGATTTTGACGCTCGCAATCGTCATTTGTATGATTTTTACAAAACCCCTGGCGCATTTGCTTTTTCCAGGCTTCAGCCCTGAACAACTTGCCAATACCGTCGAAATGACGCGCATTGTCCTGCCTGGACAGATTTTTCATTATATTGGTAGCCTCATGATGGCTTGTCTCATGGCGCGTGGCCAGTTTGTGCCATCTGCTTTGGCACCGCTCATTTATAATCTCATGATTATTGTCGGTGGTGTCGTTCTCTATCCCGTCATAGGCATGAAAGGGTTCTCCGTTGGGGCACTTGTCGGCGCTTTCCTAGGCCCATTCCTCATTCCGTGTTTCTACCTCAAAGGAAAAGTGGCTTATCGACCCGAAATCAGTTTTACAGATCCCGATTTCAAAAAATATATTTTATTAACATTGCCCCTCATGCTCGGCGTTAGTCTGACGACTGTCGATGAATGGATTGGCAGATATATTGGGTCAGCCATGGAAGAGGGCTCAATCAGTTGGCTCAATTATGCGCGACGCCTCGTACTCGTGCCCATAGCCATCGTCGGACAGGCGGCTGGCCAGGCAGCGCTGCCATATCTGTCTCAGCTTTCAGCGAAAGGGGAGTTTGATAAAGCTGCCGATACGTTGCATAAAACGCTTCATAACGTCATTCTCCTCTCGTTCGTCATGATCGGCTTTTTCTTCGTTTTGGCCGAGCCCATGGTCGCGCTCGTCTATGAACGCGGTGCATTTAGCGCTGCCGATACAGCCACAACGGCTTCCGTTATGCGCATCCTTTGCATTTCTATTCTCTTCTGGACGATTCAAATGGTCAGTGTGCGTGCGTTCTATGCTGCTCAGGATACGTTGCGCCCCATGATTATGACAACGTGTGTCACAGCAATCTCTTTGCCCATCTATTGGTTCTTAAGCAGAGAATTTGGCCTCATGGGACTAGCCATGGCTTCCGTCATCGGTATGTGTCTTCAGGCGACGTCGATTGTCCTCTTCTATCGTCGAAGAAATGCCTTCTTTAAGCCGTTTTGGCTGCTGCGTTCAGCGGGCATGGGCGTGCTGCTTTTTGGTGCCACAGCAGGTGGAGCTTACGCAGGCCTCAAAATTGCCAAGGCAATTTCTGTTTTTTCAACGCCAACCTTATCAGCTCTTTGGACGCTAGCGATTGCAGGGACTATGGGGGTGCTTGCTGTCGGTATTTTGGCTTGTGTGATCATGCCCCAGACGCTCAAGGCGTTTATTCATAAAGTCCTCAGAAAATTGCATCTCCGTTAATGCATTTTGTTGCGGTGCCTATCGCTTTGCGATACGGCACACGCAGGTCGGCTATTTTTGGCTAAAGCCAAAAATACGCCGCCCTTTTTAGGGATTTTCCAATCCCTTGAAGTATAAAATAAATAAAAGATTCATCATAAGATTTATATGTTTGGAATGTATATCCTGGATTCTCGATAATAGTGACGATAACTTTCAGACAGCAATGCCCAAAATAGTTGTTTTCTTTGGTTTTC
>JAFOHE010000015.1 GCA_017421975.1 Pseudomonadota bacterium | reverse complement strand
CCGCAGACCGTATTGTGATTTATCCGTCTCCGGCTCTGCGCCATAAACGCCTTCGAGTTCCCGAAGAAGATTGTCGAGCAAAATCCCGACGTCTTCGAGCTTCACAATCCGCTTTTTGCTCAATGAAAAATGCAGCACCGGGTATGGCATCCAATCTTTTTCGAGGTTGACGATTGCCAATCCTTCAAACAGGTCTTTTCGGCCCTCGAAATACGCTTTAAGCGTCGAAATAAGCAGGGATTTGCCGAATCTTCGCGGGCGAGAGAGAAAATAGTACTTTCCCCCACTTGCCAGGCGGTAGAGCAAATGTGTTTTGTCCACGTAGATGGCATTTAACCGCCGAATCTCTTCAAATGTCTGAATCCCGATTGGGAAATAGCGTTCCTGCATGTTTCCTCCATATAACTTTGACAAAGGGTCTGGCACCTTTGTCTCATCTTTTCCACCATAACGCGTCACACGCGAAATGGCGAGAGGTTTTTGCCGTAGGCACAGTCAACAGCAGAGTCACAAATATAGCAAACCGCCCCCAAAATGTATTGCGTTGGCGTATTGGCTATTGGCCAATAGCCAACGCGCGCGCCGTATCCATGCGCCAAAAGGTGCATGGATAGGCAGCGCAAATCCCATATTATTATATTTTAATTTCACCAATCATGACATGATCTTTGGCATTCTCGAGCCGCAGACTCATCGTCTGGCTTTTTTCGTTCGGACGTCCCCAATCTGTAAAGACCGTCGCTGTCACAGTGACGGGTCCCGTCAATTTTTGCTGGTGACTGGCAAAATAATTGGACAGAATTTTATATGTTCCAGACGGTGCTTTTTTATGTAAATACTCTTCTGGCCCATATCCCGTCGTCACATCATAACTTAACATACCACCAGATGCAGAACGTTTATTTGAATAATAAACCTCTTCTCCGCTAGGTTCGAGGACGTGTAAATCAATATCAGTATCATCCGCATCCCACATCAGAACAATGCGTATATCGGTATCGAGATTTTGACGATATTTTTCATCCAGTTCGGGCATGACAGGTTTATGTTCATTCCAATTTTGTGCATCACACCAGGCAGCCAAAGCATTAAATTCTTCGATGGCAACGACTGCTGTATAAATAGCGTCACGACGCGGACACGGCGTTTCTATGACATGTTTATAATATTTCAGTGCTACTTCGGCGTCCTCAGCCGAATGATCCCTTTTGGCGCGTAATGTATAAGTCAGCGCCAAATCCCTAAAGGAAACTGCTTCATCTGGACGAATTTTCGCCACTTTTTGGAGTATTACAATCGCCAAATCAAGTTCACCAGCCTCGCGCAGACGCCAAGCATAGACGCGAAGGAGAGCGACATCATCGAGTTTTAATTCTGAAAGATTTGACAAAATTCGAATGGCATAATTTTTTTCTTTTTGTTCAAAAAAGAGGCTTGCACAATCGAGATAAAATGAAGGACTTGAAGCGTAAATCTTTCTTTGTTTGATATATTCCGTATAGAGGCTATCCCTGTCTTTGAAGATCACAGAAGCGTCCCTAATCGCCTTGAGATAAGGCATATCCGAATTCCAAGCCTGGATCGTAATCACGCCTGCGTTATTGGCATCGCAAGAGGCCTTGTCAGATGCATCGCAACTGTCTTCCTCATCCATACATGCTTCACACATCTCGCAACAACAATCCTCATCGTCCGCGATAGGTGCGCGTGCGACAGACCTTTCAGCCATACACGGTGGCATAGGCGCAGCATTTCCAGCCATGGATGGACTCGCCATACCCATTCCGGGCATATTTTCACTTTCCATGTGGGGCACTTGCCTATCAGCCATCATCATGGGCGCCTCTCTCAACCGTGCTGGCACCGCGTTTCTAGCTAATGACGACATTGCTCCACCAACAGCCTGAGCAACATTCCGCATTTGTCCAAAGAGACCGCTTGAAGGCTTCTCTATTTTAGGCACAGGCGATGCCCACCACTCCTTTCTTCTGCACCACTCCGAATCGAGCGAATTCAGCCAGTTACGACGTTTGAGTTCCTCACTCTGTTTGTTCTGCTGGTGCTTTTCAAGCCAATCTTTATGTAACGCTTCCAAAGCCAAAGGCGGTTCAATGTCGTATTCAAGCCATTGTTCTAGGCGTTCAAAGACGATCATGCTCGAAACGGGGCTAACGATTGAAAAATGGCGACCGATGGCCAAAAGCTCTTCTCGATGGCTGTCGGCGTTTGGCGAAAGCGCTTCTACGCGTTTGGCAGCCCATGCAAGTGCCAGGTTCCTGCCTTCTTTTGCTTTTGCCCGATCGAGCGTCATTTCGATGTTTTCGCCTTTTGACGTGCAAAGGGTGATCTGTGCCTTGTCCACGTTGAGCCGTCCGAGGATGGTGAGCCGTCCCGTAGTCACCTCGCCGATGCCCAGAATATCCGAAATGCCCTCCCCTTTCACGGCACAAATCGTGGGCAAAGTCACATGAAGGTTTTCAATGATCTTTTTCGGCGTCATGGAAGCAAGATCAAAGACTTTGCCGCCACACGCGGCGCGAAGCACCGAAATATCGCGCATCTTTGACGACACAATCGCAGCAGAGGAAGCACCGAATTCGGGCAAAGCACCGATGAACGTATCTAAACCATCAGTAAAGAAGAGCGTCATGCCATCAAAAGCGTCGCGTGCCAATGCCTGCAATGGCGCATAATCCGTACCGCCATCATAGACGACAGCGCGAACGGCATTGAGAAGCGCGTCGAGATCCGCAAAAGTCCGAACAGGTTCAAGGGTGTTTCTGAAAACGTGGAGTGTATAAGCCTCGTTCTTTGGCAAAAGCTCAAGGAGAGCGATAGCAGCCTTGATATCTGCTTCCGCGCGGCTTCCGGAAGCATCCCAAATGATGCGCCAAGCCTTTGGAAGTACCGTATGCGCATTTTGGTCATCGACAGGCGTTTCAACACTTGCCACAAAAAAGGTATCACCATCATGGGATTCAAGACAAGCGAACTGCTTCGGCAACGTCGGTAAGGCGATGAGGAGATCGTCATCGGGCGTGATATCGGTATCGTGTGTTTCGACGCGCCAGACGGCCTGTGCCTGTACAAACGTGTGATTGCCAAGGCCACTCAATCGCGGCGCAGGCGCATCAGGCATATCGACCATGATTTCAACATCGCGTCGTTCGAGTTTCGTGTGTGGCATGGGCAGATAGAGTGCAGCATCGCCATTTTCACCGTGAACGAGGGACGTGAGATATTCGATGCGAACGCGTCGCGAGCCTTTCGCGGGAAGTGGATAAATGCGCGTTCGATACGCATTGCCACGCACTTGCTCGACGAGCCCTGGATCAATACCTTTTTTGACTTCATTCTCAAAAGCAATGCGGGCTTTTTCTTTTTCCACGACGCTTGCAGGCGTCATCACGCCCTGAAGATCAATCGCATAGCCACAGACGACACCACCATCGGGAAGCGGAAATTCCAATTCACCTTCAAAAGTACGATGATTATCATTATGAATCGTAAATTCCGTCGTAACGTGCGCATATAATCCCTTAATCTTCGCTTCAATACAATATTCACCGATGCGCGGTGCGGTTTCTTCTTGTAACAAAGACGGCACCTCTATCACAACGAGGGGTACGCGGGGAACTGGTAGAATTATGGCTTCTTCATTTATCATAATGATTGCTCTCCTTCTCACTCTGTTTATATATTGCTTATATATATAAGCAATATCCTTTAACACGCGATGAAATCATGTCTGCTAACAGACTATATATATTCATCCTCATGCTTTAAAGTACTGGTCAAGCGACCACGGACTAACAGATACTATTTTCCGCATAGCTCGTCAAATTAAACGCGCATGGTTCATGAAATTAAACACATTATTTTTCGAGGAGCTTAAATCGCACGCGCCAAACGCCATCATTCCAATCGGAGGATATGATTTTGAAAGGCGCGATTTCGCGCGTATTGGCGACATGCGTTCCAATGCAAGCGCAAACATCGTAGTCGCCGATGCGAACAAGGCGAAGCGTCTCACTCGCATTTTCCGGTAATTTGGACAAATCGACATCGGCTGGTAAATGCACTCTATCTACAAATTCAACGGTAACATCCTGATGAGATGCAATGACCTGGTTGACGCGACGTTCGATTTCTTCGATTTGTTCCCGAGTCGGTGCTTGTGAAAGATGGTAATCACATTTGCTTTTTTTGCGCTCAATATGTGCATTTTTTGACCTTTCACATCCGAACATATTAACCATTGTACGATTGAGAATATGTTCTGCAGAATGCATTGGCGGATATTCATTTTTATTGTGTTCATTCAATACGGGAGCGTCAGCCATCCTATTTCTCCATGGGTTAAAATAATAAAAAAGCTCTGCCGCACAACGGCAGAGCGAGATCATATCATACAATGCATATTAGTCGAGTTTGTGAATGACGAGTCCGCTTCTCAATTTTGGCTCAAACCAAGTTGCCTTTGGCGGCATAATTTTGCCGGAATCGGCGATATCCATGATTTGTTTCATCGTCACCGGATAGAGGGCAAGTGCCATTTTCATCTCTCCACTATCGACGCGACGCTTCAACTCGCCGAGGCCGCGAAGCCCACCGACGAAATCGATGCGTTTATCTTTGCGAAGGTCTTTAATGCCGAGGATATCGTCGAGAATAAGTCGTGAAGAAATGCTGACATCAAGAACGCCGATGGGATCGGAAGCATCGAATGTGCCGGCTTTCGCGTTCAGTGCATACCATTTTCCTTCGAGATAAAGCGAGAATTCGTGGAGCTTCGCCGGACGATACGCCTCCGTCCCCTTACATTCGACCTCAAAATTCGCGGCAAGCCTATCGAGGAACTCACTCGGCGTAAGTCCATTCAAATCCTTGACGACGCGATTGTAATCGAGAATCGTGAGCTGGCTTGCCTGGAAGCAGACAGCCATAAAATAGTTGTACTCCTCATCCCCGCGGTGATTTGGATCAGCTTTGGCTTTTTCGGCGCCGACGAGTGCTGCAGCGGCAGAACGGTGATGCCCATCGGCGATGTACAATGCAGGCATTTTGGCAAATTCAGCGGTGATCGTCGCAATATCGGCGGCATCTCTGATTAACCAGAATTTGTGCCCGAAGCCATCAATTGGTGCAATAAAATCGTATTCGGGTTCCGTCTGCGCATAACGTTTAATCAAAGCGTCAAGCACGTCATTGTCGGGATAAGCAAAGAACACGGGTTCAATGTTGGCATTGTTGACACGCACGTGTTTCATGCGGTCTTCTTCTTTATCGGCCCGCGTGAGTTCGTGTTTTTTGATCACGCCGTTGAGATAATCATCGACATAAGCGCCGACGACGAGCCCGTACTGCGTTTTTCCGTTCATCGTCTGGGCGTAGATATAATACATTTCCTGATCATCCTGGACGAGCCATCCTTTGTCCTGGAACATCTGAAAATGCTGAGCGGCGCTTTCATAGACCTTTGGATCGTATTCACTCGTGCCTGGCTCAAAGTTAATTTCAGGCTTGATAATGTGATAGAGGGACATCTCGTTGTCGCCAGCTTCTGCGCGGGCTTCTTCCGAATCGAGAACGTCATAAGGACGGCTTTCCACTTTTTCGACGAGGTGCTTCGGCGGACGAACGCCTTTGAATGGTTTGACTACTGCCATGAGATACTCCGTATTTGAGCTTACTTATTGACCTGGAATTTCGTGCAGCCATCTTTGAAATAGGCGACAATCTGTTTTGCAGCAGCGATACCGGCGTTGATATTGGCTTCAGCCGTCTGAGCCCCCATTTTTTTGGGTGTGGCAAAGTAGCGGCCTTCAAACGCCTTGAAGGCATCCGCCTGATCGGGTGCGATGTCTGTCAAATAGACGAGGTCAGTCCGTTCCGCCATGAGGGCGACCAGTTCGTCTTCATGGATGACTTCCTTACGTGCCGTGTTGACGAGGATACCGCCCTTTTTCATGCTGCCGACGAGGTCTTTGCCAATGGATTTTTTCGTCTCAGGCGTCGCAGGAATGTGAAGGCTGACGATGTCACAGGATTTGAAGAGATCTGCCTGGCTGTCAACGGCATGTACGCCGGCGGCTTCAATGACATCTTTCGGGCAGAAAGCATCATAAGCATAGACATCCATCCCAAAGCCCTTTGCAATACGTGCGACGTTGCGCCCGACGTTACCGAAGGCAAGAATGCCGATTTTTTTGCCGAGGAGTTCCGTCCCTGCTGCACCCGTATAAAATTTACGCACACCCATAATGAGCATACCAAAGACGAGTTCAGCAACAGCATTGGAGTTCTGACCAGGGGTATTCATGACGACAACATGATGCGCCGTCGCTGCATCAAGATCGACGTTGTCATAGCCCGCACCGGCACGCACGACAATTTTGCACTGTTTAGCTGCATCGAGAACTTCTGCCGTGATTTTGTCCGATCGGATAATAATGGCATCTGCATCCGAAACGGCGTCGAGAAGCTGCTGTTTATCCGAATACTTTTCAAGCAGGACAAGCGTATGACCTGCCGATTCGATCTCTTTGCGGATCCCTTCGACGGCAACTGCGGCAAACGGTTTTTCTGTAGCAACGAGTACTTTCATCTCTCACTCCTGACTTCGTTCTGGATCGAGGTCAACGACGCTCCAGGCCACTTCCGGGAATCAACAACGATTCATGAATCATTGTCCCGCGTTGCGCACGATCACGATAATAAGATTGATCAAAAACTGAGACGCCTCTGCCGCTTCAAAAAACACTTTGTCTTTTGAAATTCATGTCGCACTCAGCTTCTTAAACACACATAAAGTATAAAGCTTGCCTGCATGAGAGTAAATACAAAATTTATACTTCATCACGCAATATATGGTGTGTTTATGGTATCCATTGTATGTATAATAACCACATAATATATATATGCATACTAATCGTATATCTGTGTGTATAACAACCACACGACACGCCTGCTCATTGTCATTTTGGTCGAATGAGGGATCAGTTGTCAGTTGTCAGTTGTCAGTTGTCAGTTGTCAGTTATCAGGCGTCAGGCATCAGGAAGACTCCCCTCGCGTATTGAGCCAAAGGCGAAAAGCGGGGGGCAAAAAAAGCGCGGCGTATGGCACGCCTTATGGCGCAACATAGACGCGCGACGCTGCGTATTGAGCCAAAGGCGAAAAGCAGCGGAACCCTCGCGTATTGAGCCAAAGGCGAAAAGCGGGGGGCAAAAAAAAGCGCGGCGTATGGCGCGCCTTATGGCGCAACATAGACGCGCGACGCTGCGTATTGAGCCAAAGGCGAAAAGCAGCGGAACCCTCGCGTATTGAGCCAAAGGCGAAAAGCGGGGGGGCAATACGATTACTTTTTCTCACGGCGAAGGCGGCGATTTTCACGCTGAAGACGGCGCAGTTCCTGACGTTCAATCGCCAACTGCGTCTCAGATTGCTCATTGGCACGCAGACAATTTTCGCGCCATATCAGGACGTGTTCCGCAATCAAATCGTTCGCCGCACAATACTGCGAAAGCTCCTCCGAAGTCATTTCGTACGTCTCCATGACGATGGTGAATTTATCTTCGGACGTGAGCCATTGTTCCGCCTGCGACGTCTGGTCGTTCATCATCTGGCGTTTTGCGGCTTTAAGCTGGGAATCGTATCCGAGCTCCTTTCGCCACATGTAGAGCGACGTGAGCGACACACCTTCAAGCCTGGCGAGATCCGCCATTTTGACGTTGTGCGGCGGCAAGAGCTTGTCGAGAATGCGCTTTTTATCTTCTTCGGAATACATCAGACAAGCTCCCATCCTGGCAAAGGCTGCATATCGAAAGCTTCGAATCCCTTATGCGCCTCGACGAGGGGACGCAGTTGGAAGGTTCCCAGGCCTGCGATCATTGCAGCATTGTCCGTGCAGAGTTTGAGCGGCGGAATGGAGAGTCTGAGGCCTTCATTGGCGCAATCATTTTTGAGTCTCTCGCGCAAGCGACGGTTTGCGGAAACACCGCCGGCGACGACGACCGTCTGAGCACCAATCTTTTTGGCGGCTCGAATGGTTTTTCGTGCAAGCGAATCGACGACGGCTTCGAGCACGGAAGCACAAAGATCGCTCAGTTCCTGACCTTCAGGGATATGGCCAATGCGTCTGAGCTGTGTCGCGACGCTCGTCTTGAGACCACTAAACGAGAAATCGAAATTGTCGTGTTGTGGCAAAGCGCGCGGGAATTCGAAGGCATGAGGATTGCCACCGACGGCGAGTTTATCGATGTGTACACCACCAGGGTAAGGCACACCGATCATTTTACCGACTTTGTCGAGCGCCTCACCCGCCGCATCGTCAATGGAATGTCCAATACCTTCATATTGGCCAACGCCGCGGACAGCGATGAGGTTCGTGTGACCGCCCGAAACGACGAGTCCGACAAACGGAAAGGCCGGTTTTTCCATGCCGTCAGCCGTGCCAAGTAGCGGCGCAAGCAAATGGCCTTCGGTGTGGTGAACGCCGACGAGCGGAATGTTTTGCGCGTAAGCAAAGGCTTTGGCAGCCTCAATGCCAACGAGAAGCGACCCAATGAGCCCTGGCCCTTTGGTGACGGCCACGCCATCAATCTCGTTGCGATCGACGCCCGCTTCCTTAAACGCCCCCTTAAACACTTCAACGATATCGACGATATGCGCACGGCTCGCGAGTTCAGGCACGACACCGCCGTATTTGGCGTGAAGCGGAATCTGGCTCGCAATCACGTGGGACAAAATCTTACCATCCTCAACGATGGCTGCCGAACATTCGTCACATGAACTTTCAATTCCAAGTACTTTCATGGTGCAAAACTTTACAAATCAAATCAATCGCAAAACACGTCTGTTTTTGGGTTGGGGGAAGTCTCCCCCTACGCGGCTATGCCCTGTGGCATACGCCGCTACCCCCTCGTTCTGCCAAGTGGGTACCAAAACCAACGTGACAACGACCTCACAGAAATCAGACCTAAAAAATGGACAATAGAAAACCGCGTTAAAAAACGCGGTCTTTGGTATCAGCAAAATGACGTTGTATAAAACACGCTTCTAATTGACACCGGAATAACAGGCATAGAAGTCGCCGCTTGGCTTGATGACGATTAACACATTATCGTCACGGACGGCATCTTTATCGCTGTCTTTGTAATCATCACCGGCATTGGTGCTAAGGAAATGGTTGGCATTGGTGACGTAGGCGCGGATGTCGGCGACGACTTCGGGCCGCATCGTTCGCGTACCGCTGTATTCACGGCGTCCGCTTGAAATCACGGCACCGCGGTCTTCCGCCTCGATGCCATTAAACACACCTTTGAGGAACTCAGGCGTCGAAGATGTGCTTGAGCCATGGTGGCAGACCTTGAGGAAATTCGACTGAAGGAGCGTTTTATCGAGCGTCAGTGTTTCCTTCTCATCGACAGAAGTCGCATCACCGGTAAAGAGCATCGTCCGACCGCCAAATTCGACGCGGAAGATGATGGATGACGTGTTTTCGTCATATTTGATCAGCTTTTTGCGGCTAAAGACGTAATGCGCCGAAACCTGTTCGCCAAAGAATTCCGTCGGCAAACGGTCGCCGTTTTTGAACTTGTCGCTGGCCGGCATATAGATGTGATCCTGTGTAATAAACCCATTGACCTTCGTAATCCAATCAAAATAGGATTTCTTATCCTGATTGAATTCTTTGGTATTGGGTTCCATGGGGTCAATATAGTTTTTGAGTTTGTAGCCCCCCGTCCCAAAGATATTGGAAAATCCGCCGAAATGGTCGGAATCTGGATGCGAAAGGAAAACCGCATCGAACGTGCTTCCAGGCGGAAATCCATGACCGGCAAGATAATCCCGCACGATGGGTCCGCCACTGACAACGCCCATATAGCCGCCGTCACCGCCATCGACGAGGACATTGTGGTTATCGGGCGTCTGAATCCATATCGCATCGCCATTACCGACGTCGATCACATGGATTTTGAGCGCATTGGCAGGCGGATTGAGCTGTTCTTTCGAACAGATTTGCTCGGCCAACACCGGAAATTCAGAATCCGTCGTATTTTCTTCGATGAGCTTTCGGCATCTACGTTTGTCGGCCTCGCCCAATGGCGTGGTACTGTAATGACACAGGTGTTGGTCACCGGCGAGATCAAATTCATCGATTTCCGATTCTTCAAGCGTCGATTCTTCGACACAATTTTTGGCTTCCGATTCCGAAGTCACGATATAGCCGGATTCGCAGTAAGCACCGCTGTTTTGGCAACTGTCGCCCTCGCACCCCACGAGCTTCATGCAAATGACGCCGGAAGCGTTCATGTTGCAGTCCTTGCCACCCTCATTCGGACACGTGTTATTCGCCGTGCGCACATACCCGCTCTTGCAATTTTCGATACAGAAGCCACCGGCATTGCGAATGGTGAGGCATTTGACGCCGTCCGGACAAAGGGCTGCCTGCGAATAATCCGATGGGCATGTATCGACGCTCTTACTGCAAACGACACCGCTAGCGAGCGTAGAACAATCTTGTTCTTCACCGACCGGGCATGTCACGTAATCATCGACGTGCGTCGAACCCGCCGGACAATCCTGAATACAAAGGCGGCCATCGGACACAGCCTGGCACTCAACGCCCTTCGGGCAAGTTTCCCCATCCGTGTACCATGAGTAGCCATGACCACAGAATTCAAAGGGGGCTTTCTTAAACTCCATATCCACGCACCCCATCATGGATACGCCCAATATCAATGTCGTGAGGAAAACAGCTTTCTTCATGCACGCCTCCATCGTGATACAAAAATGGACCGAAAGGGTAAATATTCGCCCAAAACGGCATGGGACTCTATAACGTTATTTTGGAGAAATGTCATTATCCATGGCATGGATTAACTTGATTTTGTGTCATCAAAACGGATGCCGAATGTCCATCGAAAGCAGCATGAACTGCGTTTGAGAGAGAGACCAGGTAGAAAAATGGGCGTTGTTTTTAAGCGATATATTTGTTGTCTGCTCTATGCAGTCATGATGTTATTACCGGTATCGGTTTATGCTCAGGAAGACGATGAAATGGGCGAGGATTTGTCTGCGTCCATCGAAGATGACAACGCGCTGATTGAAGCGGAAATACGCGATATGCAAGTTCCGGATGGTTCTGAGGACTATGCCGAACTCCAGGCCATGCGCGTCCTTGAACGAACGCTCATCGAGGGCAGTGCTTCGGATCTTCCAGTTCGAAACGCCGAAGCATCAAGCCTTGTCCAGCCCTCGGATCCGCTCGAACTCTCCCACGCATCCGTCCTTGAAATGCTTCTCAATGAAACGGACGAAGCAGAAACGCAGGGACTTCAGCAACATGCCACGCGCATTATGGCGCAATCCATGGCACAGCTGACACAGATTCTCGACAATACCGACACGAGTACGGGGCTCATCAAGCCGTTTGGTTTGGACTGTCTACACCAACCGGCGGTTCGCGAGTATCTTGCGCTCTACTCGTCAACGGGTTCCAAGGGATTCAAAGTATGGCTGCAACGTTCCGGCAAATGGCACGATATCGTCGAACAGGTGATGCGAGAAGAAGGCGTTCCTGGCGATTTACTCTACCTCGCCATGATTGAGAGCGGCTTCAAGACGCGCGTCAAAAGTCCCAAAGCAGCAGGCGGTATGTGGCAATTTATGCCTGGCACTGGCGTTGAAATGGGTCTTCGCATTGATGCGTGGGTTGACGAAAGGTTTGATCCGATCAAATCAGCGCATGCAGCCGCACGTTATCTCAAAAAGCAGTATCAGCGATTTGAATCCTGGCCGCTTGCGATGGCAGCCTATAACGGCGGTCCTGGACTCGTGAACGCTGCCATTGACAAATACAATACAAACGACTTTTTCAAACTCGTCGCCTATGGCGCCATGTTTGATGAAACGCGTCGTTACGCGCCCAAAATCCTTGCCGCAGCCACGATTGGCAAGAACCCTGAAGCCTTTGGTTATGGTGGGCTTCAGCTCGAAAAACCGCTTCGTTTCGATTCCGTAGAAGTGCCTGGCGGCACGCGTCTTGAACAGATTGCCGAAGCATCGGGAAGCAAACTTGAAACCATAGAAGAATTGAATCCTGAGCTTTTGAAGCACCAAACGCCGCCCAATGAACTTTGGATCGTTCGCATTCCCAAAGGCAGTGCCCATGCGTTTGTCGAAAAATTCGACAAACTCAACACAAAGTACAAATCGACTGAAACGTATGATGTCCGTTTTGGAGAAACGATTGAGATATTGAGCGAACGTTCCGGTCAGCCTGCGCGCGTCATCCGAGCACTCAACCACATGGATTCAAAAGAAGCGGCCCCTTATGGTGCCTCTATTCTTCTACCATCGGGCTCCAAAGCCAAAATCGCCGCATCCATACAAAAACAGCGCGAAGCTGCCGCATCCGGCACGCTCAAAGACGACGATAAACGCCTCGTTCTCGTTCCCCCACCGACATTTTCGCTTCCCAAACACCAACGCGTCTTTTACATGACACAAAAAGGGGATCGCATCGGAGCCATTGCCGAAGCTTTTGGCGTCACCCCAACGCAGCTCGCACTTTGGAACGATATCGACATCTATGCCAAGCTCAGACCCAAGATGATTCTTCAGATCTACGTCGAACCTAACCGCGATTTATCGGGTATCGAAACGATCTACGAAAATGAAGCCCATATTGTTATTAAGGGAAGCAACGAACACCGTGCCATGCTTGACGCCAAATCCCGAACGACGCAGTCGAAGGCGAAGGCGGCAGCAGCCACGACGTCCTCCAAAGTCGTTTATCATACGGTCGGCAAAGGCGATACGCTCTCCAAAATTGCAAAAAAATACGGTGTTTCCATCGATAACCTCATGAAATGGAACAAGCTTAAAAATGCCAGTGCTATACGCAAAGGCCAAAAACTCATCGTCAAAAAATAACCCATGAAACTCGAATTTATAGCGCACGCAACCTTTTTAATCGAACTCTCGGACGGTCGCCGTCTCATCATTGATCCCTATCAATCCATGACGTTTAATGGCCGTTTTAATTATCCTGCGTTCGTCACCCAAGCCGATTTTGCTCTCATTACCCATGAACACATCGACCACAATTATACCGCTGATTTGTGTTCCATCCCCGTCATTGTCCGCCATGACTGGCGGGACAATCACCTGATCATCCGTTCCATATTCGTCTGGCACGATCAATATCAGGGCACCAAATTCGGCGGTGGCGTACATACCAAAATCATCGAAGCCGACGGTCTGCGCATCGCACATCTGGGGGATTGCGGCGAACACCTTTCAGCAGAAACCATCGCGCGTTTTGGCCACCTGGATCTTCTCATTCTGCCCGTAGGCGGCTTCTATACGCTCAATGGCGACGACGCAGCGGTGCTTGCCAAGCGCATATCTGCCAAAACTATATTTCCATGCCATTATCGGACATCGCTCTGCACGCTTCCCATCGAACCGCCAGATCGTTTTTTATCCCACTTTGATCATTATACAACGCTTGAGCATGGTGTTTATGACGTTTCGTCGCTTCCTGAAGGCGTCATTTTATCACCAGGAAAATTCGGAGCCTAGATAACCATGGCTCAAGCAACACAATGTTATTATCCATGTATTGATCTGGCCAAATTTATTTTTGCTTTTATCGTTATTGGCATACACACCTCTGTTTTTGCAGATTATGATCAGCTCGATAAATTATTTGCATTTATTACACGTTTTGCAGTTCCATTTTTTTTTACAGCATCAGGTTTTTTGTATTTTCAAAAGCCCGTCACGCGCACACGCTGGCTTCACTATATCAAGCGCATCGGCATACTCTATATTATCTTTAGTCTTTTATATTTTCCCATTGCCTGTTTTATCGAAAAAAAACTCAGCATTGAGGGATATTTTTTTCGCACGTTCGTTCGCGGCTTTAATCATCTCTGGTATTTGTATGCCCTTATTCTTGGGATAAGTATTCTCACGCTGCTATATCATTGGGTTCGTCCCAAAAAGTACATTGTCCTTCTGGCAATTATTTTTTATATTTTTGGATGGATGCTAAGCACTTATTTTCCAATATTTAATTCAATCACCATCCTAAGCCAAATCCAATCATCCATTACCATAAGGGATGTGCCCTTTCGCACGCTATGCGAAGCCATACCTTATCTAACAATAGGAATGCTTCTGGCCAATCTAAAAAAAACGCTTCCTCTTTTTCATTTGATTGCAGGCACAACTTTATTTTCTGTCACACTCCTTGCCGAGATGTGGTTTGCCATGAAAATTCACACAGCGAATACAGTGATGTGGCTCAGTCTGCTTCCATGTCTCTTCTTTGTCTTTCAATGGTGTATGCAAAATTGGTTTACCCATCATGATATGTCTTTTTTCAGAAAGACTTCTGTCTTTATTTATTTGATCCATCCAGCGATTATCGCTTTTCTCACCCCCGTTTTTTCCAAACAGGGTTTATTGCTTTTTGGCGTAACATCGCTTATTGCGTGGTTATTATCTTTTTTTATACTCAAAGCATCCCGCAAAAAATACGGTCATTTTCTGACATATCTTATGTAAGTTCTATCTCATTCCGCGTTTGTCGGTATTCAATAATGTGTCTAAGCGCGTCAATCCATTTGATTATCCTTTTCATTCGCAGAATGCTCGACAGTGTCCTGATTGAGTTCTTTATTTTTGGATCCATCCATAATATCTTTGCATTGATAAGTAAATTGCTGTTTTTCATCGACGACGAGCGTACATATTGTAGGTATTTCCGCCATCATGCCATTGGCACGCAACCGATAAAATTGAATGGTGAGAATGCCATCTTCATCCTTCCAGGACGGTTCATGGGGTTTTAGCTGTTGTTTTTCAAACATTTTTTGTAATACAGAAGACTGAAAATCATACGCCGACATGTAACTGTCACTTCCTGTCGCAAGGAGAAGTGTCATCCGGAGGCGCAAATTCCATGCGAATCGTTTTTGATTTTCGCCATTCACATCCGCTTTGTCATGGATCACCAAAGGGTCTTTGCGCGTCATCTTCATAAAATGCGCAAACATTGCCCTATCAGGGAAAACGACATATTGAGGTTCACTGCCCAAAAGGACACCGACAGCAGCCTTGGTCGAATTGACATCCATGACCGATCGAGGCGGTGGTGTAGAAGCATCTATCACGACGAGGTTCCCAAGGCGATACTGTAATGCATAATTTTTGTAGTTTCCCTTTTTTTTAGCAATGCTGAGTGCCTGACGATATTGGCGCGATTGATCTTCAATATACTCGTAAGTCATATCGTCCCCCCAAACAGCAGACGCAGTTTTGGTTGACTGCATAACGGTTCCAGTGTTGCATGCCGTCGTAAAAAGAGTTCCCAAAACACACAGGATGCTTTTAATTTTCATGATGTACTCGAACCCAAAAGAGCGTTGTAAAATCCCCCACAATTTCACGCCCAAGACTAACATCTTTATTTTGAAAAAATCCAGTCTTTTGTTGTACTCGATATAGACTAAGTCGGATACACGAGCGCACGATATAACAAAGTTTGCAGCAATATTCTATTTTTTGTCGATCGGAACACGCACGTTATCATGTTTAGTTTCATGATTATAGTCTCATTATGACTGATCAAATCACAAAACCGCACATCTGAGGTGCGTATGGAGCGACAGCGAAATAGCACCGAAAACCGTGCGTATGGAGCGGCAGCGAAATAGCACGGAAAGCCGTGTGTATGGAGCGGCAGCGAAATAGCACGGCAATCACCAAAGAACTGAGTATCCATGCTGTCATTAACGCTTTCCGTAACCCAACCATAGCACTATATCATAGACAGACAATGCTAACACTACAACACAGATATTTATTATAATAACCACGTCATAACTACATATCATATCATACCATTTTGTTCCATTCGCAATCCGACGATCTTCGTTTAGCTTATTTTTGTTCTTCGTCTAGCATGTTTGTCTTTCGCGTCCTTTCTTCAAATGTCAACAACCCATCAGATTTTTTACACAGACAGTCAAGTTTGCGTTATAGGTATTTCCCGTTTGCCGGAATGTTTTCGGAAACATCGGGGATTTTCCCGTAACAGAACCTATACGTAAAATCGCTTATGTCAGATCGCAAAGAGAAAAAGGTGACTGCGCGTGCTCATGCCAACATCGCGCTCGCCAAATACTGGGGCAAACGGGACGAAACACTTAATCTTCCTTTTTTTGATTCATTATCGATCAATCTTGAAGATCTTTACACAGAAACAACGGCCGTCTGGAACGAGGAAGACCCGCGGGATGCGCTATCGATCAACGGTTGGGAAGTACCCGCGCACAAACTTGGCCGTATTCAAAAGATGCTCGATACGATACGCGCCAAAGCCGGTCTTGAAGGCATGCGTTGTGTCTTAACATCGCGCAACAATTTTCCAGTTTCGACGGGTCTTGCCTCAAGTGCAAGTGGAGCAGCCGCAGCAGCTGTTGCAGCGGCCGCTTCAGCGGGCCTTTCGCTAACGGAACGCGAACTTACGCAACTCGCACGTCTCGCATCTGGTAGCGGAGCGAGGAGTATTCCGAGTGGCTGGGTACGCGCATACGCTGGAACAGAACCCGATGGTTCAGACTGCTATGCGTCCTCCTTGTTTCCGCACCAATACTGGAACCTTCATGTTTTTGCCATCCTCGTTGACACAAAGCCAAAACGCATTTCGAGTGCCGAGGGTATGATTGCCTGTCAAAAATCGCCATTTTGGAACGCCTATATGGCATCAGCCAAAATGCACGCCGATGCGGCTCAAAATGCCATTTTCCAAAAAGATTTTTCTCTTCTCCGAGAAGTTGTCCATGCATCGACAAGCCAACTTCATGCCTTAGCAGCGACGGCCTCGCCATCCATCTTCTATATTTCGCCCAAATCGCTTGAGATTATCGAACACATCCACCGCCAAAGCCAAGCCGTTCCCGTGTGCTGCACTTTAGATGCCGGTTCCAATGTCATCGTCATTTGCGAAGACGTCGTTTATCCGTTTGTAAAAAATGATATTATTGCCTTTGGCCTACCTTACATTCAAACCAAGGTAGGTGGCGGTACAACCATCATTAATTAAATCATTTCATCACACCTGGCATAACCATCCGCGCTAAAGCCGCCACGATGCTTATGCCCAACAACAAGGAGAAGGCAAAATGAAAGTATTGATGATCAACGGAAGTCCTGAAAAGAACAGCTGTACGGGCAGAGCTCTGACCGAAATTGCAGAGACGCTCAAGCAGGAAGGCATCGACAGCGAAATCATTCAAATTGGCCGAGAAGTCATCCGTGGCTGTACGGCATGCGGAGCGTGTAAGAAGACAGGGCAATGCGTCCATAAGGACATTGTCAACGACATTGCAGACAAACTGGACAGTATTGATGCTTTCATCATTGGCTCTCCAGTCTATTATGCATCGGGCAACGGCACCGTTTATTCTTTTATGGATCGTCTCTTTTTCTCTGCCGGCAATAAGCTCCGTTATAAACCGGCAGCTGCCATCGCAGTGGCACGCCGCGCAGGCACGACAGCGACGCTTGACACGCTCAACAAGTACTTTACCATCAATGAAATGCCCGTCGTTTCATCGAGTTATTGGAACATGGTTCACGGCTTCACGCCCACCGACGTCGAGAAAGATCTCGAAGGCCTTCAGACGATGCGCAACATCGGGCACAATATGGCGTGGTTGCTCAAGTGCATCGAAGCGGGCCAAAAGGCTGGCGTGACGAAGCCCGCCTCCGAGCGCGGTGCATGGACGCATTTTATTATGTAGCCATATCGTCCGGAGAGCGTATCTCATGCTTTAATCATTCATGGCGAGCAAACTATCATTAATAAATATGATAATATGATCGGCATGACCGCCATCCCTTTCGGGATGGCTTTTTTTATTTTGTCGCTTTGACGCTCGACACAGTCGTTCCACTCACTTCGCCAGAATTATCCAACAAAATATCACCGAACCATGAAGAAGATGCATCGGGCGTAACTGTAGCATTTGAATAAAGGGCATAAGACGTTCCGCTCACAAGATTTTCGTGAATGAACATGATATTGCCGTTGACCGAATAATCGCTTGGCACTTTGATGGCAGCCAGTGCAGACGTGTTATCAGATGCGGTCAATGCGAAAGTCTTGCCCGCAACAGAACTAACAACACTCTGGACATAGGCCCCTTTTGAAAGCGAAAAATCGTTGTTTCCACTGGAACCACCAGAGCCACCGCCCTGAGTCCCGCCAAGACCGATGATCGTGCCCCCCTGATATTGAATGGAACCGCCCTCAATCACGTCAAAAGCTTGTTCCGGACTGCTCGCAGCAAGGGCGGCAATCAAGCCACCAGAAATGACAAAACTCTTGTTTGAATCAATGGCATCGTTGTTCGCGCTTATAGCAACGATCTTTCCTCCGGAGATGGTGAGAGCATTGGCAGCATTGACCGCATCGTCTGTTGCATCGATCAAAAGCTCACCGCCAGAAATGACGATATCATTTTTAGCTTCGAGCCCTTCTGGACTGATATCCGTATCGGATGAACTACTGCTTGAACTACTGCCAGGCTGTCCAGGACGCCCACCGCCAGGTCCTCCCCCTGGGCCACCACCGTTGCCACTTTCGCGTGGCTCTGTATGGGTCGTAAGCTTGATCGAACCGCCCGTAATCATAATATTTGGTGTGGGATCATCTGACGTGCTGCTTGTCACGGCATCCTCATCCTGTTTCCATCCTGCGACCATGGCTTTCGCATCTGAATCGATGTCAATTTTTCCGCCATGAATATGGATATAACCTTTTCCAGCTCCATAGCCTTGACAGGCATCCGTATTCCACTCGTCATAATCCTCATCGTCTTCGGCTACGGCATCGTAGCCATCGACTTTAAGCCCACGCGCTTCATAATACGTCATATTGTCGCGGGCCTTAATATTGAGTTGCCCGTCATTCATAATAAAGCCGTTGACAACCTTAATGCCAAAACCTTTTTCACTGTTTGAAGTCGTTCTTGCGACAGTAACATTAACGGTACCACCATCGAACGTCAAAACGTCATCCACGCCAATTCCCGTCTTATATTTAGCTGTAATGTCAAGCGTACCACTTCCGGTAATATTGAGATTCGATTCACATTTAAGAACTTTCTTGGCAGCCTCATTTGCCGAACCGACAATCGTATTCTGACCGACAAGTTCAAGTGTATAAGTATTTCCCTGACACAAACTGCTGTTATTGAGCTTGAGTTGCCCATCGTGTGATTGGCTCGTAATCGATATATTATTGAGGACGACAGTCAGATCATAATTATTTGGATTTTTGATCTTAACAAGCCCATCATAAGTCCCCGTCAATTCGACACAAGTTTGTTCGATGACTTTAATCACGACTTCACCGTCTGAATTCGTTATTTTCAGGCTACTATCAGACGATGATGGCGTCGTCAAATCGACGACTGCACATGTTCCCGCTGCACGCTGACACGCTTTTGACGTATTTACCGTACAACTGTCTGAGCAAGACCAAACAGGTGATTCAAGTAAATCCGTGTTATCTGGACACACCTGAGCGCCATCAGCAAACACCACTCCATCGCAAGCCTCACCATCATTCAGTCTGCCATTTCCACAAATCTTTTGGCAAACCGACGCTGTATCGACACGGCATGTACTTGTACACGCCCATACACCCCCGTCCTTTTCCTCCATACCATCAGGACAGACTTTTACATTATCCGCAAAGAGACTGCCATCACACACTTCATCGTCCCCCAGGCTGCCATCATTACATCCCGCTGAAGCACATGCATAAGATTCATCCACTTCGCATGTATCAGAGCATTTCCAAATGGCATCCGACACTTCTTGTTGGCCTTCAGAACAGACTTTTGCATCATCCCTGAAAAGCTCCTTGTCACAGGCTTCGCCAACATCAAGCCTACCATTGCCGCACAATTCAACGGCATCTTCTACCCTGGACTGATCATCGCTGCATGCATTTGCCACCATCAGCATGGCAGATAAAGCTATACATAGCCATGGATATTTTCTCATGATTGCTCCTTCAGAGACACAAGTCTCTTTTTATTGAATAACGGCGCTGCATTTTGATATACAGTCGTTATTACCTACATACACATACATACTCGTTAATTTTTCAAATTCAATCTGTTGTGTTTTATTTTTTGTATCACATTGTATTTTGCAATACAAGGATACATTTACACTATATCACAAACACAATGTTACAAATCCAATATCTCAATTAAGCAAGCATATTTTTGGTTCTGTTGACAAAACAACAATCTTCCCATTGATGGAGTCTATTATTGTTCCGGCCATAGTTATCAACACTAGAGGCATAGACTTATGTGACAGTGGGGGCTTGCCCCACTGTCAAACCATGTATTGTCATTATCTATGTCCAGCACAATAACTAAGATAAAATCGAATCAGAGTAATCATTTATATTGTTATTGAAATAATCAAAACTCATCCACTAATGCCAAATCACACATCTGACACAATGATAATTCAACACGTTTCGATTGAGCAATCAATCATCATATATAGCAATCAATCATCATACATATAATTTGTAAGCGTTTATTTGGCATGATAAGCTACCTACAAGAAGCGTGGCACTTGCTTGGCACAAACAACCACATATAGGTCTAAACACACGCCCTCTTTATGAGTTATGCCATGCAAGCGGGCGGCGTTACGCTTTTTCTTATTATGTTCATATATCTTTTCGCATTATTCTTGAGTTTTATATGAACAAACAAATGCTTTGCGTCTCTATCTAAATCACTGCGCTTCCAATGCGCCAAAAGCATAACTCCCAATGATGAGTAAGACATTCTGAAACCACATGTGGTCGTACTCAAAGCAACAAAACCACTACATGTAGGCCTAAATACATGTCCCCTTTATGTGTTATGCCACCCATGTGGGTGGCGTTACGCTTTTTTTGCATTGTTCATGTAATTTTTTGTATTTCTTTGCAATTTAAGTGAACAAATAATTTTATGCTTCGCCCCTTCAGGTATCCTCCTTTAACAGAGGCACTACGCACGTCATATTTGCCGCAATTTCATTTTTAGAAGCGCACGACGGGATAAAGGCGCACGTGAATTTGTCCTTGCTTAGACCATGGATATAGAGTAAAAAATTGCCCGCCGTAAACGGCGATTTTTTCACGGATGCAGGCGATGCATTTTCGTTATGTACCCCCTGTGATCCATTTCCAGGAGTTTTTGATGAAATACACAGTGATTGAAGAGGTTATTGGACGCGAAATTATTGACTCCCGTGGCAATCCTACGGTTGAAGCGGAAGTTGTCCTTGCAGATGGCACGATTGGTCGTGGCATGGCGCCGAGTGGTGCTTCGACAGGTGAATTTGAAGCGCTCGAACTTCGTGATGGTGATAAGAGCCGTTTTGGCGGTAAAGGTGTATCGAAAGCAGTCGATAACATCAATAATATCATTGCTCCTGCCATTATCGGCATTGATGCAACAGACACGTATGCAGTTGATGCTGCGATGATCAAAGCAGACGGCACGAAAGACAAATCGAAACTTGGCGCAAACGCCATTCTCGCCGTTTCGATCGCAGCTGCCCGCGCAGCCGCCAATTCTCTCGACATTCCTCTTTATCGTTTCTTAGGCGGCGTCAATGGCAACCGTCTGCCCGTCCCGATGATGAACATCCTCAACGGCGGTGCCCATGCTGACAGTGCAGTCGATACCCAGGAATTCATGATTATGCCCGTCGGCGCCCCTTCATTCAGAGAAGGTTTGCGTTGGTGTACCGAAGTCTTCCACACCCTGAAAAAACTCATCAAAGCGATGGGCGATGTCACGGCTGTCGGTGATGAAGGTGGTTTTGCCCCCAACAAACTCACCAGCGATGAAGCTGCACTTGACAAGATCATCGAAGCCATCAAAGCCACCGGTTTCGAACCTGGCAAAGACTTCATGCTCGCTATGGACGTTGCTGCTTCCGAATGGAAGAGCCCCAAAGGCAAAGGTTTCTATCATCAGCCGAAATCTGGCAAAGATTACACGTCTGACGAACTTATCGCGCACTGGGCATCCCTCATTGAAAAATATCCGATCATCTCGATTGAAGATGGTCTCGATGAAGAAGACTGGGATGGTTGGAAGAAGATGACAGCTCAGCTCGGCGACAAAGTTCAGCTCGTCGGCGACGACCTCTTCGTCACCAACACCGAACGTCTCAAAAAAGGTATCGAACTCGGCTGCGGTAACTCCATCCTCATCAAACTCAACCAGATCGGTTCCGTCTCCGAAACACTCGAAGCCATCAAAATGGCGCACAAAGCTGGTTACACCGCCGTTACCTCCCACCGCTCCGGTGAAACAGAAGACACCACGATCGCTGACCTCGCTGTCGCGCTCAACACCTGCCAGATCAAAACAGGTGCGCCTTCACGTACAGACCGCGTTGCCAAGTACAACCAGCTTCTCCGCATCGAAGAAGAACTCGACGATCATGCCGTTTATCCTGGCAAAGCCGCTTTCAATGTTAAAAAGTAATTTCTAACTTTTAACATTGTAATAAAAGCCCACATCCAAAGATGTGGGCTTTTTTTATTCAACAATATGTTTACACTGCCTTTCGAGTGATGAAATATCCAATATATTATATATCATAACATCCGCACGTCGCACGCGTTCACCGTCGGTCATCTGCGCTTGAATACGCATCATTGCCACCTCCGGTGAAACACAATCCCGTTTACAAATACGTTTGATACGCACCGCTGTCGGCGAAACGACAACAATCGTCTTTTGAACGAGACTATCCCAGCCGACTTCAAATAATAAAGCCGCATCCAAAATGACATTATTTTTGGATTGAGTCAATTTATGCCTGACGAGTGACGTCATGGCTGGGTGCATAATGGCATTCAACTTCGCCAATTGATCTGGATGTCCAAAGACACATTGGGACAATTGCCGGCGAATGACCTTGCCTTGAAGATCAAAAATCGATTTACCAAAAGCGTTTTCTAAATCATGATGTACGCATGTATAAGTTTCTTCCGTCAGAAGATCGGCATCGATGATTTTGAAACCATATTTTTCTTTTAGTATACGGGATACAACGGATTTTCCGCTTCCGATGCCCCCCGTCAGCCCCCAGATTTTACGATCAATAATTCTCGTCATCCTTACGTTCCAACAGCTCAAGACGCTTTTTCAGATCAGCCACTTCTTCTTCGAGCTGTTCTACACGTTGAAATAAGAGATACGATAATAATTTTTCATCGGAAGCTTGTTTTAATGTTTCAAGCCTCGTTAAGATGGAAGGCGTCGGAGCGTCTTTTTCTTCAGAGGAACGTTCCTGACTGCTCGTTTCTCTGGTCTCAGAACCATTTGTCGCACCATCATTATCCAATGGCGTCTCTGGCACGGCATTATCGGAACGATGTCGGAAGCGTTCGACTTGATTCTCAACCTGACGCAAAGCTTCGTCGCGAATCTGTTGAACCGGAATACTAATACGCTGAAGCAATATACCGGCCTGTTCCTGAACGATATTAATAATACCTTTTTGTTTCTTTTTTTGCTGCGCCATGAGGATCTGTGTCATCGTCATCTCAGTCAGATCCGCTTTGGTATCATTATCGATAACGCGTATCATATCCCCCTGCCGAATGCGATCGCCAAGTTCTGCAAGCGTCACATAACGGCTATGAGCAGTATCATAAAGCTTTCGATTATTGTACCGCTTTATCGTGATAATTTTATCATCATCCATCATCCATCCCCCTGACCCCCCCCCCCTTGGTTACAAACCAAAGGGGAAGCCTTATGAATCTATTTTTGTAGGATAAACTGCTTATTCTGTAGGATAAACTGCAATACACTCGATCTCGACGAGTGCCCTTTTTGGCAGTCGTGAGACTTCGACGCAGGAACGCGCAGGAGCGGCATCCTTAAAAACGGCGTCATAAAGCTCGTTCACCCGTGCGAAATCGTCAAGATCCTTTAAGAATACCGTCGTTTTAACAACATGGCTGTAATCAAGCCCAATGGAATTGAGAATGGCCCCCAGATTATCAAGCGACTGCTTCGTCTGTGCGTCGAGCCCTTCGCGCAAAGCACCTGTCTGCGGATCCAGTCCAAGACAGCCAGAAACAAAGACGAACTGTCCAACGCGAACAGCTTGTGAATAAGGGCCAATGGCACGCGGTGCCAAATCTGTACGAATGATAATTTTTTCCATGAAACACCTCTTTGCAGCTCAGATCATACATCAGATGACGACTGATGTATATGAAAAGACTTACGATGAATGGGGCACAAACCAAGTTTTGCAATGGCCTCCCGATGAAATTTTGTCGGATAACCAGCATGTTTTGCGAACCCATAGCCTGGATAGATTTTGTCATAATCGGCCATCAGCGTATCGCGATGGACTTTTGCGATAATGGAAGCTGCGGCAATGCTCCATGACCGAGCATCGCCTTTGACATAAGATGCCTGAGAATAAACAAGGTCAGGGATAGATTTGTTTCCATCGACGACAACAAAAAGCGGATAGTCTTTATCTTTAGTATTTTCATCAAAAAGCGACTGTCTTTGCCTTTTGACCTGCGTTTGTTCAAGCAAATTCTTATCTTTCAGCGTCTCAACGACATCGTACACGGCCATGCGCATCGCCGTCAGACTCGCCTGTAAAATGTTGAGGCGATCGACTTCTTCGGGTGGCAAATCAACAACAGCCCATGCGAGTGCCGTTTGTTCAATCTCTGGCACCAGTGCAACACGCTTGGCTGCCGTCAATTTTTTAGAATCATTAAGTTGCGAAAAAAGCGGAAAATCTGCCTTAAGCGAGCGCGGAAACACGACGCAGGCTGCTGTCACTGGCCCCGCCAAAGGCCCTCGCCCGACTTCATCACATCCCAAAATAAAACGCATCGGTTCAGCCCGATACAGTTCATTCTCAATACATTCTGCAGCGATCAATGTGATTCAGCCTCCTTTTCAACGGCTTCAACCGCAGGCGCGTTTGATTCCGTTTCTTTCGTCGCACTCAGCCCTTCCGATTGCGAAACATCCGTCGAAAGTTTTGCCGCTTCATTTTCTTCAACAGACGTGGATGCTGCATTTTCTACGGCAGCTTCAGACACAGGCGGTTTGGAAGCAGCCTCAGAAACGTCCTTTTCAGACGACGTTTCCACCTTCTTCGGCAATTCACCGTTGGCTTCCAAATTCTGCTTAATATGCGTCAGAATCGTTGCCAAAACGTTCTGAAACTTATCGACGATAATAAAGCCGGAGACAAGGCGGAGCTTGACGATCGGATCTTGCGACGAAACATGGATATTGAGCACAGATCCCGATGTTGGATCTTTCAAACCGGTATTATTGAGATCAAGAACTTTCCATGGAATGACGGCAACGCCTTTGCGTCCCTGGGTAACATAAAAGTTATCCTTATCCCAGCCGATAAATTCCGTCGTCACGAACATACGCCAATAGCGTGCAGTACAAAAAGCTGCTGTCGCTGCGATAGCCAGGGCAAGTGCGCCAGCCATCCACTGTCTGGGCTCAAAGTGCGTAACCGGATAAATGAATGAAGCAATGATCAGCAAAAAGAACGCCCCAAATTCAAACGTTCGAATGGCACGTTCATTAAGTGAGTAGGAGAAGACGACCACATCGTCCGTCTCATAAACTTCTTTTCTGGATTTATACTGAATAATCATAAACGATTTAAGTTTTCAAAAAATGATTAAACACACGTGCTGTCGCCTCCCGCACGATAAACGCTACATGAGCCATAAGGCTCGTCGTTTGCAGGCAAATACCCACTTGTCAAAACGGGCACACGATGTCAGCGATCAAATTCTAGGGGCGTTGCGGGGGTATCCCCCGCACAGGGGGTAGCGGCGTATTTTGCGCAGACAGAGACGTGTCGCGACATGTCTTTGCTTGCGCAAAACAGCCGCGTAGGGGGCGTCGGCCCCCACCAAAACCTTGAAATAAAAAAAGCCCTTTCACCGGCAAAAGTCTTTATGAAAGGGCCTTAATTCAGCTTAGCCTTTGAGCGCATCGACTTTATCGAGTCGTTCCCAAGTGAAGAAGCCATTTTCGGGTTTTCGCCCGAAATGCCCGAAGGCCGCTGTTGGGCTGTAAATGGGGCGAAGCAGATCGAGCGATTCGATAATGCCGGCTGGTTTAAGGCGGAAAACGTCGCGGACACGCTTTTCGATCACGGCTTCATCGACCGTGGCCGTGCCGAACGTATCGACGAGAACAGAGACGGGTTCCGCGACACCAATGGCGTAGGCAAGTTGGACTTCGGCGCGGCGTGCAAGGCCGGCTGCGACGATATTTTTGGCGATATAACGGCACATGTAGCAAGCACTGCGATCGACTTTGGATGGGTCTTTGCCGGAAAAAGCGCCACCGCCATGACGTCCCATACCACCATAAGTATCGACGATGATCTTACGTCCCGTCAGACCACAATCACCCTGAGGCCCGCCAATGACGAAACGTCCCGTCGGATTGATGTGGAATTTCGTGTCCTTGGTGAGGAGATTGGAGGGAAGTGTATCTTTGATCACGAGTTCCATGATGGCTTCGCGAAGGTCTGACGTCGAAACGTCCTCAGAATGTTGCGTCGAAACGACGACCGCATCAATCGAATGGACTTTGCCATCGACGTAACGCACGGAAACCTGGCTCTTGCCATCCGGACGGAGAAAATCGACCTTACCATCGCGTCGGATCTGCGAAAGCTTGCGCGTCAACTGGTGCGCATACATGATTGGTGCCGGCATAAATTCAGGCGTTTCATCACAGGCAAAACCGAACATGAGTCCCTGGTCACCAGCACCCTGCTCGGCCACGACACCTTTCGACGTATCAACGCCTTGACAAATGTCCGGGCTCTGCGCCTCGACCGCCACCATCACGCCGCACGTCTGATAATCAAACCCCTTGGCAGAACTGTCGTAACCGATATTTTTGACTGTATTTCGAGCGATCTCGGGGATATCAACCCACGTCGTTGTTGTGATTTCACCGGCGACAATGATCAACCCCGTCTTCAAAAGCGATTCGCAGGCGACATGCGCCTTCGGATCTTTGGCAAGAATGGCATCAAGCACAGCATCGCTGACCTGATCCGCCATTTTATCGGGATGACCTTCCGTGACCGATTCGCTCGTAAAAAGAAAATCTTTTTTGCTCATTGTAAAAACCTCAAAAAGTAATGCTGGTCTTCAAACAACTTCTACCGCACGCACAACTCAAAAAAGGCAGTAAAAGTCGCGTTGTTTATATGCAGTGGGCATCTTATGTCAAGCAAATAGGATGATCATAGTGCACGGCCTATCTCGCTCACGCTCAATACGGCCGTCCACGGCGGCTATCAAGATACGCCGCCGTTCCCCCCAACATTTCTCGGAAATAATGTCTTTTGCACCGTTTCATTCTATAATGAACTTTCGATGACGGACGATTGTGCCGTTTATAATATACATATACGCTCATGGAGACATTATGAAGAAAGCGCTTTTACTCAGTCTTACAGCCATTTGCTGTCTATCTTGCACCAAGAATTCTGACATTCAAACAGCGGCGACACCGGCACCGACGGGCGTCGAACTTGTGATGTGGAACGATTATCATTCGACGCTCTATGAATCCGTCCAAAAAGATGCGCCAGATATTGCTGACGGTGGCCTTCCCGTATGGATGGCGACAGTCGAATCTCTGAAAGCAGCATCCGCTGATCCTGTTTTACTCATCGATGCAGGCGATATGTTTCAGGGGGCCACGCCACTTAATGAAACGAAAGGTCAAGGTATGGTAGAAATTATGAATACCATCGGTCTTGATGTGACAACCTTTGGCAATCACGAATTCGATTATGGCAAGAGTGAGACCCGTGGCGACGATCCTCAAGGTGCCCTTAAAGACGCCATCGCAGCGAGCCAATTTTCGTGGGTAAGCGCCAATGTCATCCCATTGGATGAATACTCGTCATGGCCACCAAAAGAACTGAAGCCCTATACCATCATCCAAAAAGGTCCCTATCGTATTGCCGTCACTGGTGTGACGACCGTCGAAACGCCTGTCGCCACAAGTGCCCAAAATATTTCTGGCATACACTTTGAAAATGTTGCCGATTCACTCATGAGAGTCATTCCACAAATTGAGGCTGAAAATCCGGATTTCACGATTGTTCTCGCACACGTGACGGGTGAACCGACACCAATGCCCGAATTTAATACGGTTTCGACGGACGCGACGTTTGACCATGAAATCGGTGAAATTCTGGCCATGCCTGCAGAAATACGGGACAAGATCGATCTCCTCGTCACTGGACATCTCCATATCAGCTTTTTATATGATAATGGCAAAACGCTCATCACGCAGGGCAAATCGGGTGGACGCGAACTGACGACGCTTCGCCTCGTGCCAAAAGCCGATGGCAAAGGGCTCGAAATTGACAAAAAAACCGTCCAAAAAATCAATCTTACGCACGCCCCCATTTATAAAGGCTGCGCCGGCGGTTATGATCATCCCGAAAACCTTAAAGTTGGCGCCTTAACGGTAACGCCCGATGCACGCGGATACGAAATGACATCGCGCTTTGAATCTGGCATGCGCGAAAACCTGTGTGATGTCATGGCCTGTACAACAGAACCACTTTTTAGAAATAACGAAGGCGAGTCTGGCGTTGGCAACCTTGTAACAGATGCCACACGGAGCCAATTTCCAGAATCGGACGGCGCCCTGCTAAATGCCGGCGGCTTGCGCATTGATTGGCCTAAAGGCAATCTCTATCGCGAACTCATCTCTGCCATGATGCCATTTGATAACTATGCTTATCTCGTGGACATGAGTGGACAGGAAATCATCGATGTTCTACGCATCATGTCAAGCGGTCATCACCACGGCGTTCTCCAGGTCAGCGGCATTTCCTATAAATTCCAACGCGATTGCAATCGCCCAACGGAAGACATCAACCACGATGGTAACACAGAATACTGGGAAAAAAGCTGTCTCTGCAGCGGCCCGACGATCAATGGCAAACCCATTGATCCCAAAGGACGCTACAAAATCGTCGTCAGTGACTTCCTTTACAACGGTGGCGACTCACTCGGCGGCATTTTCCAAACTTCATCCATCATCGAAAAAGGCCCGCTCATCAAACAAACCATCATGCAATATATCTCTTCCAAAGAGGGCTGCTTTGGAAATGCCGATCTCATTGATCCCGAGGCTCCACGCATCACAGTTGGTACATGCGATGCCTTTCTATAAGACGTATTAAGGCAATTGAATTGCACCATGCGTTCTGATAAACTTTTGTGCTTTGGACGATGCTTTCAAAGCGGAGCATTCTCCGACAAAATACGGCGGATGCTCGCCCATAAGATAGTTTACAATATATTCCTTTAGAACGTTGCCAATGGCACGCGAACACACGTCATCATGAAATATCGAATCCTATTTGCCATCATGCTCCTCGTCACGCTTATGCCTGTGACGGCAACAGCACAAACCGAGTCTTCAGCCTACGCAGGCGAAAGCTTCAGTTCCGTCATGCAGGAAGGCATACGTCTTTATAATGAAGGTAAAACTGACGCCAGTCGTTATCAAGATGCTCTGAATGCCTTTTTATATGCGCATCAACTCGAACCCGATCAAGCCATCGTGATATACAATATTGCACGTACTTATCATCGGCTTGGCAACTGCGAAAAAGCATTGAACCATTATCTGCTCTACCAATCTATAGCGATTGCAGACAGCGATTACACCGATGTCTCGGAATACATCGCTGCGCTGACAAAGCAATGTGGCATGACAGGTACGCTCGTACTCCATTGTTCGCCTTCGCAAGCAGAAGTGAGTTTTGATGGCGAACGCGCCGTTCTTTGTGATGGCATGCACACGCTCAAAGCCGGCAAACATCACTATTCAGTACGTGCCAAAGGATACGCCAGCATAGAACAGGACATTAATATTGATATCAACAGCGTTGCCACTTCGACTGTTGCATTACAACATTCAGATTCGACAACATTTCTCATCAATCGTCCCTCACTTTGGGAAGACCCTATTTTTGTTTCAGGCTTTGCCGCAGCTTCCGTCGGTGCACTCGCAAGCATTACTGGCGGAATTCTTCTTGCCTGTGGTTATGACAAGCAATCTATCGAAAATAGCACACGCTATGATCGCGACGACGGCCTCATTACTGGTGGTGCCGTCACGCTTGCTCTCGGCGGTGCCGCTTTGGGAGCAGGCATTGGCTTGCTCATCCACTATGCCATTTCTACACATAAAACGGATGATGAACGCATTCAACAATATCGCAATACACTTTCTTTTGATCCCGTCATTCATCTTTCTTCGGATGGCGCTTCTGCCGGCATCCAATTCATATTTTAATGCAGAAGGAGTATGAAATGAAAAAGTATTTTATGACGTTTCTTCTTGCATTAAGTGCCATTTTCAGCCTCTCACAGATTGCTTTCGCTGATGAAAATGTTGAATTTCAAAATTTAATGCTTAAAGGTCTTAATTATTACAAACAGGGATCAACGGATACTACCATGTATGAAAAAGCCATTGAACAATTTACAATGGCTCGCAAATACTCAGACAATCCGACACCTGTTTATAATATTGCCCGTGCCTATCAACACCTCGGTCGTTGTGAAGAAGCCCTCAATTACTTTAAAGAATACGAAAATATCACGCGTCAGATTAAACAATATGGCGTCAATGATATCTCACCTTACGTCTCACAACTCACAGCGCAATGCGGTGTCGTTAAAACAGAAATACATATTTCGTGTTCACCGGCTGAAACCCTCGTGAGCGTTGATGATGCCGAACCTGTTCAATGCTATGAACTGACCTCCATCCCCGTTGGTCAACGCCGTTTGCTCTTCCAACTCAAAGGTTTTGCAACGGCAACGCGCATCATCAGTATGAAAGCTGATGAACCCCGATATTTTGAAGTCACAATGGATAAGCGTTCCTCCAAAATCAAGGAAACAGATAAAAATACGATGCTTTCCAAACCCGATCTTTCGGAAATTGATACTGCGCTTTTGATGCCCTCTCCTCCCATTTTATCGCGTGGTTTATTCTGGGGTGGTATCGCATCCGCAGCTGTCGGTACCATTTTGACTGTCACAGGTGGTGCTGTTGCTGCTACGGCTTACGATGAAAAAACACAAACGTCAGCCAGAGGTGGCACCTATTCTTATTATGAAAAAAATGACACCAAACACAACGCTGGCATTGCACTACTTGCAATTGGTGGAGCCGCCGTCATCACAGGTGTCACGCTCATTACGATCGATATCCTTCGTGAGCACCAATATGAAAATGAGCGCATGGAAAAGCTGTCTCCCTACATTGTTTTTTCGGGTGACACAACGGCAGCTGGTATCCATTGGACATTTTAATCTTTAAATGAACCATAAAAAAGCCCACGCATGTGGGCTTTTTTATGTAATTTATACCAAACGTTTATTGGCACGGCGCAGGCTGAAACAAAACATACGCCATTTCATATTTACGTGAAGAGACACGTGCATTGAGATCATTCAAAGTAAAATAAGTGTTTCCCGCCTTAGGCTGAGCAGCACGACCGCCAATGGCGACAGCATTCATCGAAATCGTATAACGGCAAAACATCGTTGCATCCGACATTCCCGTCGTATCACCGAGTACCATCGTCAGATCTTCGAAAGACCCCAACTGCGTAATTGAACGGCTTAAGTCACCTTTAAGGTAACCAGTATCCGAAACCTTATTTGTCAAACCCGTATTATCTTTGATATCATCTGTATAATAGAGTCGAGCACCATCGGTTTTGAGTTGTTGAAACAAAACATCTGAAGCATTCTCATTGCCGAACTGATTTAGTTGCGTCATCATACTATTGGAAACGCTATGTGCTGCATACGTTGCCTGCCGATTAAAGCGAAAAGCCGATGCAGCCTGCGTTTCAGTTTTCGTCATCTGAAGCGTAAAAATAGCGATGACCGTCAAAGTCAGGATAATGAGCATGACCGTGACGAGCGCGACACCTTTTTTCATATCGAATGTTTTCATTGTTATGCTCCTTCTTTATGCGTCTAAACGGCTCACCCAAATTTATGCACCGCCAGCAGTTGTTGAATTAAATATAATTGCATCTGTCCCCTTATCAATCGAAGCCGGCGTTTTTCCCCCTTTCCAATCATTAGGGTCTTGCACACTGTAAATCGCTGCAGAACTTTGAACATGTGCCCGATTATAAATGTTATTACCATTCTTAAAGTAAGGCGGAAAATAGCGGGCATTGTTCATCGTTTCATCGTACTGCGGATTGATCACAGGCCGTGTGCCATGAACGCCAATTCTAAAATTCACCCCGGTCAATTTTGTAATACTATTATCACCACTTGACCACCCCAAATTTTCATAATCAGAAAAATCTTTATCTGTTGCTTTGTCCGTCGCCATGGTCAAAGCAGCACCTTCACGATTGACATCAGTAAATATGGGATAAACATCGAAATAGTCGATATTCCGAGCGACAATGGAACAACTGTAAGGCACAGGATGATCATCGAGCGAGTGCGTACATCTGACAAGATCCATTTCGTCAGTATGACTCAGATTTTTCATCACAGAATAAGTAATCGCCGTGATCGGCGTCAGACGATCACCGAGGAAAAGTGCAGCAAAACCCATCTGCGGATCGACACTTAAATTATCAACGAGATACAATCGCCGCGCAGAGGGACGATTTGTATTATCCAATCGGCGAATGATACTCTCGTTTCGAGCGACGCTCGTCATGCGCACTGCGGCTGCATTTCGAAAAGCCAAATCAAAGGCTTCGTCAAAACGCGAACTCGCGTTATCTTCAGGCGAGCCATTGACGCAAGCCTTACAATGACCAATACCGCAGGTAAGCGTCTTCACAGTTCCATCTTGTGCCGCCAGTTTTTGAAGGCAATCGTTATTTTGTAAACCACTCAAGGCGAGGTCATTGAGTTCAACGACTTTGCTATTGGCGCGGCGGATCTCAAAAAAACCGAAATCCGTAATATCGCCAACAATTGTGATTTGAGAATAATACTTGCCATCAATCTGTACACGCGCATGTCGGAAGGCTTGAAAATTGGTATCCGAGTGTTGGTTTGTAACTTGATATGCCTGAAAATTAGAACGAAATGCAACGCGTCCAATATCACGTTGAAGAAGCATTTCAGTATTACGCAAGTTCGATCTAAGCTGAACGCGATCATCTTCGTTATTAAAATTTGTCGTCGTTCCTCGT
>JAFOHE010000145.1 GCA_017421975.1 Pseudomonadota bacterium | reverse complement strand
GCTATCAGTCACACTTTTTCTGCTAAACTCTGACATGTGTTGTTTCACATGCCACCGCGAAACATATATGACCCTATATGGAATAACAAATATGGCTTATATACATTATCTGGCAGAAATAAATTTCTTAAATATCGGATGGGATATCCTCGTTATCCTTGCTTTCATTATAGGTGGCGTTCTCCTCGACCGTTTGACCATCTGGCTGCTCGATCATATTTATAAAAAAAGTCAAAAAAAGGCAACCACCTCAACAGAAAAAGCGTCCGACAACAAATCAGATACGCCAGCCAAGACGCCCAAACTCCCCATCTTTGTCAACGCTCTCAAAAAACCGCTCCACGTTTTCTGTGTCACCGTTGGATGCTCTTTAGGCGTCCTCTTTATTGATACGCCGCAAGGCGCAGAAGAGTTTTTCAAAATCATCCACACTGCCCTCGTCGCGATCAGCATGTGGTGCCTCATCTGGGTCATGCTCAATCTGATCACTGACTTCGTGACACCGATGGCCCTCAAACACGCCAAAAAAAGCGGCATGCCCGTCGCCGAAATGCTCGTCCCACTGCTCATGAGCTTTCTGCGCGTGGCACTCATGTTCATCGGCATCCTCTTTGTCGCCCAAAATATGGGCTATTCTATTACCTCCTTCCTCGCTGCACTCGGCCTGGGCGGCGCTGCCATCGCACTCGCTGCAAAAGATACCATCTCCAATATCTTCGGTTCCTTCGTCATCCTCTTTGACCACCCCTTCGAAATCGGCGACTGGGTCACCATTAACGGCGTACAGGGCACCGTCGAAGATATTTCCATTCGCTCAACCAAAATCCGCACTTTCGACGACACAGTCGTGGCTATCCCGAATCAAATGCTGACAACGACTCAGATCGATCGACGCGGTAAACAAAAAACAAAAATGGATTGTAATTTCGGCGTCCTCTATTCCACAACGACCGATCAGATTCAGGCCATCGTTCTCGATATCGAAAAATATATTGAATCCCATCCGGACACTTTTGAAACAAAAAAACATTACGTCCATTTTAATGGCTTCGGTGACTGTTCCCTCGATATTTCCGTCGTGGCTTATACAAAAAATACCAATTATAAACAACACGTCAAACTTAAACAGGAATTTCTTTTGGCCATTATGGATATCGTTCACGGTCACGGTGCCGATTTTGCATTCCCGACCAGAACCCTCGATTTGCCTTCGAATCCCATTCGCATTCGCATGGAAGAGGCAGATTAACGTGTCTGTTCTTCGGGCTATCGGCTGCGCTACGCTTGCCAATACGCCCTTTCACGTGCCTATGTGCTCGCCCTGCGGTCTGCGCGCATACGGCACGTGTCTTTTTTGCAGCGTGTATATATATTTTTTTGCATAGAGCTTGATTTATTCTTTTTTCTATTTTAACCTCAACAAGCTCGAAATGGGCAGTAAATCATAATATGGCGTACATCGCCCGTGCTTTCTTTTGGAGAAGAATATGATGAAACGTATTTCTTACTGGATAATTCCCCTCGTTGCCCTCTCGCTTTCGGGATGTGGTAGCGATTCCGGCAACAATAACAAACAGGATTATGATCCTGGAAACAACCAGCAGGAGCCTGCGCAATCTTGAGTTTTTCAAAAATGGGACGTGAATTCGCTTTTTTTCCATAATACCTGGATTCTCGATAATAGTGACGATAACTTTCAGACAGCAATGCCCAAAATAGTTGTTTGTTTTCTTTGGTTTTCGTTGATAACTAATCATCATGTTTATATTATTTACGTATGTTTTAAACATGACGAGGTTTGATGTATCAATTAAAAAGCCCGTAGGGCTTTGGAAAAGTAGCCCCCGATTGGCGCGTAGCGGCTATCTGTGGATTGATGTGTATTATACCCAAATGAACCTCGTAGGGGTTCCCGATTATACGTTATGAAAAATATATCTTTCATCATACTCTACACCGAATGCCTTCAAAAACTCGATATATTTCTCCCTGAATGATTG
>JAFOHE010000144.1 GCA_017421975.1 Pseudomonadota bacterium | reverse complement strand
GAGACAGGAAACGATTTCAAAAGAGAACATACCATCTTTTGTCGTTTTTTGTCCTTCGGCGAGGCCAAGATGATCTCGGATCGCATCCATAATAGCCATGGACCCTTTGACGTGGCAAGCGGTACCGTCGCAACAACGGATAACGTGTTTACCTTTGGGTTCAAGAGTAAAATGGGCATAGAACGTGGCGACACCGTAGACTTTGGCGGGGGAGACACCAAGTCCATCGGCAATCAGAGCCATGACATCCTGAGGCAGATACTTAAACTCTTCCTGTGCAGCCTGCAGCACGGGTACGAGCATGGAGGGCTTTCGCCCGATGCGTTCAATAATCGCATTCACACGCGACGCAGTGTCGTTTACGCTTGTGTCCTGCATTTCCTTCCCTTCCTGTTAAGTCTGATACCGCTTACGGAACACCTTTGTTCCAGGACACGGATCAGACATGACCATGTAAATAGTGACCGAGCAATTCACCCACCGCCCGTACATTGGTCTTAGGCCACTGCACTGGCTAGGGGCAACAAAACAACGATGGTGTTTACGGATAATATACAAGCTGTCAGAATAGTAGAGAACCGAGTCCTACAGACCCACGCAGACAAGACAATAAACCACAGAGCCTCAACGGCGGCCTTATCTTAGTATGCAGAAATCACGTTCAATTTTCCTGAGCAGCGTATTTATCGCCGCAACAAAATGCCCGTCCATGGGCGGACGACAAAATGAACCTGAACCATTCATTTGTCAAGCCAAGAATGTCAATGTTCCAAGCGCAACATATTTTATGTCTTCCGCCCTATTTACCGCATATCTATCGGCGTGTTACGCCGCCTACCCCTCCCAAGATGTTTCTCAGAGGACTTTCACTTCCACAGCGGTTTCGCTTCCCTGTTTTGTTATTTTTTTGGATCAGGCTACACCAAAGACGTTCTACGGAACGTCTTTACGGTTATTGCACGCACGTTTGATGGCCGAGTGTTCACCCAGATACCACCAAACAACAATTTTATTTTAGCTTTGTTGCAGAGGCCACTGTGTGAGCATTCTGCAACCGCCCAATTTTGAATCCTCGATCAGGAAATTCCCTTTATGAACTTTGATGGTGCGATCCACGATCGCCAGTCCCAATCCGAAACCGGAATGAGCCTTATTACGGCTCTTATCGACCGAAGCAAAGGGTTCGAGGACGAGTTTTCGGCTTTCAACGGGGATACCAGGCCCATCGTCTTCGACGGAGATATTGAGATACTTTTTATCGTCACTTTTTTGAACGATAATCGCGATATTTTCTTTTGCATACCGCTGAGCATTTTCGAGGAGATTGACAATGACGTGCCGGAAGGATTTGGCATCGACCATGAGCGTCCAATCGGCATGTTCGAGACCCTCGACAGACAGATTAAACTTAGCGAGTGTTGGGGAACACTTTTTAATGGCGACGCGGATCATTTCGCCGACGTCATTCTCTTCAAAGTACTGACGTCCGTTTCCAGCATCAACATAATTAAAATAGTTGAGTTCCTTAATGAGGGCATCGACTTCTTCGAGGTCTTCGTCAATCGATTTAAGTCGCGCCATACGCATCTCATCGTCTTCAGGAATATCGAGCATTTCGAGAGAGAAGCGCACGCGCGCGAGTGGTGTACGCATTTCGTGGGCCACAGCCTGGAGCAGCAGTTTTTGACGATCAAAATTGTTCTGAATCGACACCGTCATCTCATCAATGTGTCGGGCGAGCAGTCCGAGTGTGTCATTTCGTTTGTCATTACAGCGCGCTGCATAATTACCTTTGGCAACCGTTTCGCAGACACTCTCGTATTTTTGGATTCTCAAGATCGTAGGCAGAATGAGGCCCAGTGCAGTCACGAGCATGATCATCAAAACGATAATGGTCCCCCACACCATGGATGCAGGGGGAATGAGCGGCCCCACAGGCTGTTCGTAACGCACGTAGAGCAACTGCTGACAGGATTCGAGCGGCATGATTAAATAGTGTACGCGATTACGCTTACTTTTTTTTCCTTTTTCATAGTGAAATTTTTTATCTTTATCACCGCCCCGGACGAGATCATTATTATCACCATCTAGGTTTGTCGCATGCGTATTTTCATCGTCACCAGCAGCATCGAGCGTATGATCCTCCGTATCCACATTCACCTCTTCCTGCCGGCCTAGAGCCTCATTCTTTGTGATCCACGCCTGCGGCTGATACAGCCTGTCCTCCATCGGGGGCATACGCTCAGGCGGTTCATGTGTCTCAAACCCAAGCCATGCACCTAAAAATTTGGAATCAAAAACAAAAGGCGGATGCATATCATCGAGTTTTTTGGAGCGTCCAAACTTGTCGATGCCTCTGGGGGATCTGCTATCGTGTTCCCAATTTTTCTCACGCTCACGCATCCGCATGTGCGGGTGCATTTCAGCGATCATGGCTTCCCCATTATTGATACTGCTTATTTCAAATTGTGCCAATCGCAATCCAGTATTCGACATGAGCTGCTGAACGGTATGCTCGTCGAGCGGCATGAGTCTGGCATCGTCAAAAACGGGATCTGAGAGTTTCAGAATATAGGCTTCGGCTTCTTTTTTGCTCATACCTTTCATGGAAGCCGAAAGCATATCCTGCAACAAATCCACATGTATATGTGTCAGTACGCCGTCAGAACTTGAAACAGGCCGCGACACGAAGATCAGCACGGCAAACGTCAGAACAAATGCGAGGGCAATGATGGCGAATCCTCGTAAAATAAAACCCGTTGACTGTTTTCTCATGACACATTCGAAACCTTTTCGAATCAAATTCTTCCCCCCCGCGGCACCAAACCTTGTCATATTATGCTACACCTTTTTAAAAATTGCCACCAACAAAAGCAAAATGTTTCATTTTTTATAATATTTCACATACAATCATTTATTTTCAATTTACACTTATATATAAAGTGCAATAAGATGACTTATATTTTTATAAATACATTTATTCAATCAACATTAAATATCAGAGAAAGCCGATCTGAAAGAAACCATGCTGTTTATGGAAGCATAATTCCAAGTTTATTTTTTATACACCATCCTATCGATTTCAATTCCTGTGGTGCAATGCGCACGCCATGAGGCATTTGACAGGATGAAGGCAAAACTATCGATAGTAAAGATCGTGCTGTACGCACCATGAAACAGAAAGTATGGGGCGGAAGAAACACCGCCCCAATCAAGAAGCTGGCACCATTCGTGATACAGTTCTCACGACGTGTCCAAGCAGCATGCGTACGGATCAATTCAACCGTAACCTTGAGATTCAGGAGACTTAAACATCTTTTTCGCTATTTTTATCCGTCACGATATCCTGAGCGACGAGCATATATCCCGTTCCTCGGACGCTCTTGATAAAGCGCGGAGATTTTCCGTTATCTCCAATGGTATTACGCAATCGGGATACGCGCAGATCAATAGAGCGGTCAGCACCATCCCACTCGATTCCGCGCATCTGGCGATAAATCTCATCACGCGGGAGAATCACGCCCTGATGCGAGAAGAAGTAGTTAAGCAGATCGAATTCACAGCTTGTAAGATTGACGACGCGGCCATCGACAATTGCGACGCGTCGCTGTGCGTCGAGCTGAAGATTTCCCTGCTGGTCATCGGCATGCGCACGATCATCTCCCGAAAGAAGCATTTTTTCATACCTGCGAATCAGATTGCTGATGCGGGCGAGAAGAATTCTAGGCTTGATAGGTTTCGTAATGTAATCGTCCGCCCCGATCTCAATCGAAACAATCTCATCCACCTCGTCATCGCGAGCCGTCACGATAAGGATCGGATTTTCGTACTCCTGGCGTACCTCGCGACAGATACTGATGCCGTCCTTATTGGGCAACATAAGGTCAAGAATAAGAAGATCCGGCTTTTCCTGAAAAACACGATCGACAGCATTCGCGCCGTCATGTTCAAGACTGACCTCGTACTGGTTATGTTCGAGATAT
>JAFOHE010000143.1 GCA_017421975.1 Pseudomonadota bacterium | reverse complement strand
GTCTTCTGCAAACAGTGAGATTATATTTCAGGAACCGAAAATTGAAATTGGTAGGAAATCTGCTTCTGTGTTGAATAAAGAGCATTATTGGAAAGAGTTCGTAGAGTATGCTTTTTATAAATCGGAAAATCAGGAGTTTTTGAAATCAGGTTTTTCGGTTGCTCCGGTAGCTGACCGCAATTGGCATGCACTTAGAATGGGAACTGCCAAGGTTCAGGTTGAATTATCTTTCAATACACAGAAGAATACCATTCGAACAGCATTGTTAGTTTATGCCGGTGAATTGTTGGAGCAATTGGAGGAATGTTGGTAGCAAATAATATTCGTGGGAAAGATACTGAGAAATGGAAAACCATGTCAGATTAAGCTTTCCCAGCCAAGTCGTTGACGCTCCATACTTGGATTTTACATTTAATTCTTCGAAGATTAAATTAAGTTCTTCTGAACGTGTGACGATAATGCCCACATCAACCAAACCACACTCATAATATGTGCGCATCGCAAGAAGATCACGGTCAAATGTTTGATCTTTACTATTCCATTCTAAATCAAATGCAACCTGATTTTTAAGAAAGTCAATGTTGTGCCCATCAATATATCCAGAGATATATCGTTCCTCGAAGGGTTCTTTAGCAAAACGCCCTCGTCTTTGAGCCACTTGTCTTGGATATAATTTGATAATCATATCACCAGTGATTCTAATTTCTCGCCATCCGAGTGGATAAAGGATTTCATCAAATTTTTTCGGTATAGGACTTTCATTTTCTCCAGCTTTTATAATGTCCGCTTTTGAAATTTTTATTTTTCCGAGACAATCTTGTATGTCACTCCATTATTCTGGAAATGCCTCAGACAAAATTTCCAAAGCATGACCATAATTAAGAAACTCATATTTCAAGTCGAGTGATTCTGCAATCATTGATGTCTCCAGATCATTGTCAATGCAAGCAACGATTGCCATATTATTCAATCTTATTCGCACAATATGGCAATCGTCCTTAAGCCCCATTATTCCGGTTTCATCGTCGGGAAAAGTATGACGTCACGAATCGATTCTGATGCCGTCAAAAGCATGACGAGGCGGTCAATGCCAATGCCTTCACCGGCACAAGGCGGCATACCGAATTCGAGGGCACGCACATAATCATCATCCATCGGATGGGCTTCGTCATCACCTTCGAGTTTTTTCTGAATCTGATCGAGGAAACGCTGTCTCTGATCGAGCGCATCATTAAGCTCGTTAAACGCATTTCCAAGTTCAAAGCCCGAAACAAAGATCTCAAAGCGATCCACGTAATTGGGATCCTGTTCATTGCGGCGGGAAAGCGGTGAAACGCTGGCCGGATATTCATACACAAACGTCGGCTGAATAAGCGTTTCCTCAACCTTTTGATCGAAGATTTCCATGATGAGATGACCATCGGATTTATGCGGAAGATCTGTTTCCTTAACGGGTTCCGGCAGATGTCTTGCGACGTCTTCGAGGAAAGCACGATCGGACAATCTGGCTTCATCCACGCCGAGCGCCGTCGCCACGCCTTCACGAACGCGCAAACGACGCCAGGAACCATCAAAATTGATCGCATTGCCGTTATATTGAATGACGCGCGTCCCACAGACTTCATCGCAGAGGTACTGAACGAGTTCTTCCGTAAACGCCATAAGGACTTTGTACGTCCCATACGCCATATAGAACTCAATCGTCGTAAATTCAGGATTGTGTTTACGATCCAGGCCTTCATTGCGGAAACAACGGTTCATCTCAAAAACGCGTTCAAAGCCGCCAACAATGAGGCGTTTGAGGAATAGCTCTGGGGCAATGCGCATATACATATCGTGATCAAGCGCATTGTGATGTGTCTTAAAGGGACGTGCCGTCGCTCCCCCTGCTTGCGTTTGCATCATGGGTGTTTCCACTTCCATGAAGTTGTGTTTCACCATGAATTCGCGGATCTTTTGTGTGATGAGCGAACGTTTGTAGAATGTTTCACGCACATCATCATTGACGATGAGGTCGAGATAACGCTGACGGTATCGAAGTTCCTGGTCATTCAGGCCATGAAATTTTTCGGGCAATGGACGAAGGCTCTTCGTAAGCAGACGAACCATATCACAGCGAAGTGCCAAATCACCTTTTTCGGTAATAAAAAGCGTGCCTTCCGCAGCGACGATATCGCCGATGTCGTATTTTTTGTAGGCAGCATACGCCTCATCACCAATGATATTGCGGTTGACAAAAAGCTGGATCGTACCCGTCTGATCTTTGATGTGGGCAAATGAACATTTTCCCATCACGCGCATACTCATCAGGCGTCCTGCCAGTTTGCAATGCACATTGAGCGCTTCCAAATCCTCACGCGTTTTGGCGGCATAAGCGCCTTTGAGCTCGGCCGCATGGGCATCGGGCATAAAACCGTCGTTTGTATAGCCGAGTTTGCCGCTTTCATTGAGTGCCTTGATCTTGTCGAGGCGACCTTTCATGATCTGATTGTAAGTCTGGGCGACATATTCGTCGTTAGAAGGGGGAAGGGCATTTTTAATTTCTTCTGCCATGAGTGAATTTCCTTATGATGATAAAACACACGGCGCAGATCAGGCGTCGTTAGAATGACTATTGAGAAGCGTCGGATCGCCGGCACCATTGCTTGCAAGAAGATACGTGGTAATGAGATCATCGAGATCACCATCAAGAATGTCTCCCGTACGCGAAGTCTCATAAACCGTACGATGGTCTTTGACCATCTGATAAGGATGAAGCACGTAGCTCGCAATCTGAGAACCAAAATTGATGGCACTCTTGTTGGCATTGATCGCATCGAGCTTCGCTTCCTGTTCACGAAGCTGTTTATCATAGAGCCTTGCACGAAGAATCTTCATCGCCGTCTCACGGTTCGAATGTTGAGAACGTTCGTTCTGACAAGTGACGACAATCCCCGTCGGAAAGTGCGTGATGCGGATCGCGGACGATGTTTTATTAATATGCTGTCCACCCGCGCCACTTGCGCGATATGTGTCAACGCGAATGTCTTTTTCTTCGATCGTGATATGAATCGAATCGTCGATTTCGGGATAAACAAAGATACTCGCAAAAGACGTGTGACGGCGTGCATTGGCATCAAACGGCGAAATGCGAACGAGACGGTGAACGCCAGATATTGCCTTGAGAAGTCCAAACGCGTACTCACCACTGACTTCGAGCGTCGCTGATGCAAGGCCCGCTTCATCACCAGGCTGAAAATCGACGAGGTCAACGGTAAATTTTTTGCGCTCACAATAACGCATGACCATGCGCAATAACATATTCGCCCAATCGTGCGCCTCAGTTCCGCCTGCGCCTGGATTGATAGAAATGATGGCATTATTTCGGTCATTGGGACCGCTCAGCATACGCATCATCTCAAGACGGCGAATTCCTTTTTCAGCCGTATCCAATTCCGCAATGGCTTCCTCAATCAAAGACGGATCGTTTTCATCTTTCGATAGCGACAAAAGAACTTCGGCATCATCAATATGCCCCTTCTCCCTCGCCATTGTTTCAAGCGTCGTCTGATAACGCCCCTTCTCCTGCATGATGGCAGTTGCCTTCTCAGGATTGTCCCAAAAATTGGGATCGTGGGATTCCGCGTCTATACGCTCAACTTCTTCACGGGCATGATCGAGGTCAAAGATACCTCCCAAGTTCTTCATAGCGCGAACGCATAGAACTTAACCGTGCTGCGACATCTGATAACTCCATAAAAACCTCCTGATAGAGTCCAAAAAAGCGGCGTAACTTCTACCAAAAAAAAGCCTTTTTGTAACCTGCATTACGAAAATTGTGTTCATCATTTAACCGTCTTCAGAATGTCGTGTCGTTGTAAAACGCACAACTTTGTGCTAGAGAGGCAACGCTTTCGCCCATGTCAGGCGAAAGTATTTTGATACACTTCGTGTGCACTGACATACAATTCTATTAAAGGTGTCTCAATGGGAATGATCCAAAGCTGTCCGAAATTCATCAGTCTCATGGTTTTCGTCATTGCCTGTCTCGGCATGACAGGCGTTGCATCCGCCCAAGGTCTGGAAGACAGGCCCGTCCCAGGCTACAATATGCAGTATTGGCGTCCTGCTCCCATGCCCGGTGACTACCTCTCGACCTTTGGAACGCTAACAGAAGAAGCGTGGCGCGTTACTGGCGGTTTTTATCTCAACTATGCCCTTAATTCGATGGAAATCGCTCAATCGTCGACAGCTTCTGACCTTGCAATCGTCAAAAACCATGTCTACCTTGATCTCTTTGCGAGCGTCGCCCTTTGGGATTTTCTCGAGTTTTCTCTCGTCATGCCTGTTGCGCTTTACCTTGATACGGAAGGTTCCGCCAATGATGCCTATCCGTCTTCGATTGGTAGCCGCGCACACAATGGCGCTGCCGGTGCCGGTGACCTGCGCATTCTTCTCAAAGGCAAGATTCTCGATGTCCGAGAATACCCCGTCGGTCTTGCCCTTATCGCTGATCTTTCAACGCCCACAGGCAATGAAAAGAAACTCATGGGAGACAAGGGCGCGACATTCGCCCTTCTCGCTTCACTTGAGCTTAACCCATGGGGCAAAGCGCGTATGGCCTTTAACCTCGGCTACCGCTATCGCGCAAAACAAAATATCTACAATTATACGATGGGACAGGCACTTCTTCTAAGTGGTGCGATATCCATTCCTTTCTTCCTAGACAATCTCGATTTTCTCGCCGATATGCGTGGTGACATCACCGTCGGCGGTGATAGCTACCTCGATTCAGCAGAACGCCCATTTGAGGCGGATTTTGCCTTCCGATATCGATTCATCAACAATCCGGATCTCTGGGCACACAATCTCTCCATGACACTCGGCATTGGCACTGGTACAAACGCCGTTGGCGTGCCCGATGTCCGCGTTATGCTCGGCCTGAGTTTCCACTGGGTCAATGGTGGCGCGCTCAACATAGATGCCGAATACGGCGGCTATATCACGCCTCCTGAACCCTGTCCGGATCCCGAAATGACACCGCTCAGCCAAATTCCGGACCGCTGCAGAAACAAACTCGTCGATACCGACGGCGATACTATCCCTGATAACGATGATGCCTGCCCGTTCAAAGGACGCGTCGGATTCATTGATGAACATGGTTGCCCGCCTGATACCGATGGCGACGGTTATGTTGATTACGAAGACCTTTGTCCGAACGAAGGCATTGAAGTCATGGGCCGCGTCGATCGAAACGGTTGTCCCATTAAGGATACCGATAAAGACGGCTTCTATGATGATGTCGATAAATGCCCGAACAATCCTGAGACTTTCAATGGATTTGAAGATGAAGATGGTTGCCCAGACGCCGATCCCGACGCACTCGTCGAACTCGCTGATGGCAAAATTAATATTAAGGAACAAGTTTTCTTTGAAACATCCAAGGCGATCATCAAGCCCGAATCGTTTGAACTCCTCGATCAGGTCGCGAAACTCCTCATTGATAACCCGCACGTCGGAAATATCATGATCGAAGGCCACACGGACAGCCGTGGTAAATACAAGAGCAACATGAAACTGTCTCAGGATCGAGCTGATTCTGTCCGCAAATATCTCATCAAAGCTGGTGTGGACGCCAGCCGACTGACGGCAAAAGGGTATGGTCCGGATCGTCCAATCGATACGAATGATACTGCTGAAGGCCGCGCCAATAACCGCCGCGTCGAATTCGTCGTTCTGGGCTTGCCTGAAGACGCCGATACCGGCAATACACACGTCACCGAATAACACGCATCGCCATAAAGGCTAAATCCATGCTTCTTCAACTGCTTAAATCAAAAATACACCGCGCAACCGTAACATGCGCCGATCTCAACTATCAGGGGTCCATCTCGATCGACCGTGACCTCTGCCGTCTCGCGAACATTGCCCCTTGGGAACGCGTGGACATCTATAATGTCACCAATGGCGAGCGCTTCTCGACTTACGTCATTCTGGGCAATACCGGTGAAATCACACTCAATGGCGCAGCTGCTCGCCGCGTGCAGCCTGGTGATAAAGTCATTATCGCCACCTATGCCATGTTTACACCTGACGAAGCTCAGACACACACGCCAACAGTCATCCTCGTTGATGACAAAAACCGTCCCATCGAGAAGTAATTGCCTTCTCCAATCATACGTAGTGACAAGCGTTCATGCTGTCGCTACGCGTGACTCCGTCTACACTCGAACATACACTAACTCTATCCGCCGATACCCATTATGCGCCTAGCACACATCAGTGACTTACACTGGCTCGACCTCACTGGAACACGCTTCACCGACTTTCTCAACAAACGCTGGACAGGCGGTTTCAATCTAATGACAGGACGTGCAAAGACGCACCGCCATGAAGTCGTCATCGCTGCGCTCGATGCAATCCGAGCCCAGCATTGCGACCACCTCGTCGTTACAGGAGATCTGACAAACCTCGCATTTGCATCCGAATTCAAAGCCGTCAAAAAAATCCTAAATTCTTACTTTGATGACAATCAAATGACGATTGTCCCCGGAAATCATGATTATTATACGCGGGAAAGCGGCAAAGCTGACCGCTTTGTTTCCTGTATCTATCCAACGCTCCCTGGTGATATCGCATTCTCATTTGATCGTCCATGGCCTTTTGTGCGTCTCATCAATGACATCGCCCTCATCGGCCTCTGTTCTGCACAACCACGGCCTTGGTTTGTCGCTGCCGGTCGCCTCGGCCAACGTCAGCTCGACGACCTGGAAACCGTTCTTAAGCATGATGAAGTCTCCAAACGTCACAAAGTTCTCGCGCTCCATCATCACATTTTTCAAGTCCTGACAAGCCCCGGTGAGCGTTTTCGACACCTCGATGACCGCGCCGAACTTCTCCGCATTTGTAAAAAATTCGACGTCGATATGATCCTGCACGGCCATAATCACGATTTTACACAACTTAAATGTGGAAATACGATCCTATCGGAAGCGGGAAGCTGTAGTGTCTTCCATGCAACACACCCCAATCGCAAGGGAAAATTTAATCTCTATGATTTCGGCGCAAAAGGTCTCGAACGCATCGAAACCTGGCACTATGACACCGAAAAAGCACAATTCACGCATTGGCAGACTGTTACCCCTGCGGAGATTCCGAATGCACCCGAGCTTACGTAAAGATACGCTCCGCCGAAGCCTGCGAAGCATCCTCTTTGTCGTCGCAGCATGTCTCCTCGTCTGGCTGTGGGGAAACCACCACAAAGTCGACGTTGATATTGAGTTTACTGTCGAACTGACGGACGGAAAGCCTGTCGATATGTCTCTATCGTTCTACGACAAAGACAATACCTTCATGCAGGAACTCTCAATCCCCGTACACCTCGACCTCGGGAAAGCCAACTACAGACTTGCACTCAAACCTGGTGACTACACTGTCCGCGGCGTCGTTCAATCAGAAAACGGAAAAAAACATGCCGTTGAACAGACGTTGCACATCCCCAATGACAACGCTCAAATGTTCGTTTATCTGCGTGACCATTGATTTTGGGGGGCGGGGGAAGTCTCCCCCTACGCGGCTATTTTTTATGTAAGGACGTTCCATGGAACATCCTTACATAAAAAATACGCCACTACCCCCTCGTTTTCCACTGAATATCAAAATGAATATGGGGGTAATGTGACAAAAATGGATGACCTCCAAAAGCCCTCCGCATGAACACGCTTTATTCGGGACAAATCCTCTCTGATGACATGCGAAAATATCCTTAAAACATTGACAAAGGAATGATGCAGTCTTAAAAGGTTTCGTCTTTTTTTCAGGGATGATATTATCACCCCTGCACCCACATAAACTTACACACATTCAGAGTGCCGTCCGAGGTCGTTTTTACATGAGAACATGTGGAATAAGGTTTTTCGATCACCCTAAGGGGCGCGGCCAATCGGGGAACTCTGACCCATAAAGGTCAAACAGTATGGAATATAGAAATGTGGCAATCATTGCCCACGTTGATCATGGTAAGACGACGCTCGTCGATCAGCTTCTCAAACAATCTGGCAGTCTCGACAACAAACGTAACGTCGTCGAACGCGTCATGGACTCGAACGCGCTCGAACGCGAACGCGGCATCACCATTACTGGTAAAGCAACATCCGTCGAATGGAAGGGCGTAAAGATCAATATTGCCGACACGCCGGGACACGCCGATTTTGGTGGTGAAGTCGAGCGTATGCTGACCATGGTTGATGGCGTTGTTCTTCTCGTCGATGCGGCTGAAGGCCCGCTTCCGCAGACGCGGTTTGTCCTATCAAAAGCACTCGCACGCGGTTTATCCGTCATCGTCGTCCTCAACAAAATTGACCGACAGGATGCCCGTTGTGCTGAAGTTCTTGATGAAGTTTATTCTCTCTTCATCGATCTCGGCGCCAACGATGAACAGATCGAATTTCCTGTTCTCTATGCAATCGCACGGGAAGGCGTTTCTGGCACATCACCTGACGATATTCAGCCCAATCTTGCGCCGATTTTTGATGCTATTATCCAATATATTCCCGCGCCTTCCGGCGATCCATCAGCAAAACTCCAAGCCCTCGTCACAAATACCGATTACGACAATTACCTCGGCAAACTCGCCGTTGGACGCGTTTTTCAGGGCACACTCACCGAAGACGAAGCCCTGACACTCATGGGCGAAAAAAGCAACAAACAACTCAAGGTCGGACAGCTCTACGTCTTTAACGGCCTCGACCGTCAGCGTGTCAAAGAAGCCCCCGCGGGTGAGCTTTTCCTCGTCGCTGGCATTGACGATATTGCCATCGGTGACACACTCGCCGATCTTGAGGAACCTGTGGCACTCCCGCGCGTCCGCGTCGACGAACCGACAATCTCCATGTTCTTCAGTGTCAACAACGGCCCCTTCGCAGGAAAAGAAGGTAAACTCGTTACGACGCGCCATATCTCGGAACGCCTTTTCAAAGAAGCTCGCGCCAACGTGTCCCTTCGCGTTGAAGAAACTGATTCCAAAGATACTTTCAAAGTCGTCGGACGCGGCGAACTCTCCCTCTCCATTCTTATCGAAACGATGCGCCGAGAAGGCTTTGAACTTTGTATTTCAAAACCTGAAGTCGTCACAAAACGCGACGAAAACAACCGTATCCTCGAACCGATGGAACGCCTTATTCTCGATATGCCAGATGTCAACGTCGGTGCCATCACACAGCTCCTCGCCGCACGCAAAGGTAAAATGGATGTCATGCGTGCCACCGGCGCCGGTCGGGCACACGTCGAATACGATATCCCTTCTCGTGGGCTCATCGGATTCCGTTCCCAGTTCCTCAACGAAACACGCGGTCTTGGTATCATGAACACGCTTTTCGCCGGTTGGGCGCCTTGGTTCGGTGCCATGAACTACAGACAAAATGGTGCACTCATCGCCGATCGCGCAGGAAAAAGTATCCCGTACGCGCTGTTCCATCTGCAACCGCGCGGCGTCCTCTTCATTGAGCCAGGTGTCGAATGTTACGAAGGCATGATCGTCGGCGAAAACTCCAGACCAAATGACATCGACGTTAACGTTTCCCGCGAAAAGAAACTTTCAAATATGCGTGCTGCCGGACGCGACGACAATATCATCCTTGTTCCTCCAAGAAAAATGTCGCTCGAAGAAGCTATTGAATGGATTGATGAAGATGAACTCGTCGAAGTCACACCACAATCTATCCGACTGAGAAAACGTTACCTTACTGCCACTCAACGTCTCAGAGAAGGGCGAGCTGCCAACAAACTCGCTGCGACGGAAGAATCTAACGATTAATACTAAGGACCGTAAACCTTCGTTTGCGGTCTTTTCTGTTCTTCGGGCACCGTTTTTGCTTCTCATCGTCCTGATGCCTGTTCGATGATGCTGGCGCATAACTTCACGGTTTTATGCAATCATAACGCATTATGCTAACCTTGCAAGGAATTGCGCTGTCATCAAAATACAAGCATAAATTCATCTATCGGTGATTTCGACTGCGAACAAAATTTCAACTGCGAACAAAATGAAAAAAATGATGACTCATGTAGGTTGTTGTGGTTGAGGTTTGATTAAAGTTTGACTAAACTAATGAATGGTGTATTGAACATCCGTTTGTACCGTTTTTTTGTCGTGCATCGGCAATGATCGGGAATGACCTTTCTGGTTATGGAGGAACAAGAGATGAAACAATTCAAGAAGCAATTCTGGCAGGTGTGTTTATGCTTTGCTGTTTGCATGGGATCATCCAATGTCTTTGCCCAAAATACAGACTCAAACGTTTCTTCATTCCTTCAGGAAGTCATCGCCGAAGGCAACCTTAAATTGGAAGATGCAAGAAGCGCTTCTGACGTCGCACAGATGGATTGCCTCAATACAATCCTTATTCAGGCAAAAGGTTATCTCAATGTCGCACAGACAAGCGAAATGAATCTGATGGATGCGCAACAACGTAACGATGAATCCAGTGTCGCTCATAACCAAAAATTACTAAATCTAGCCTACTCAAAAGGGCAGGAATTGAGCCTCTCTATGAATCAATGTTCTACGGGTGTCATTAATAATGCCGGTGAGACTTCTCTTAAATCTTCGTATTCTTGCAAATATGAGCCCTGTGAAACAGATCCTGATTTCGATGTGACAACACGTGAAGGCAATAACGCGTTCGAACAAGATATCATCGACCAAATCGTCAATTCTACCCTCGTGGCTTCACCTTATCTCTAGTGCAATTATCACGTTCAACATTCAACTACTGAGTTTAAGAGATAATGAAAGCTTCGATACGATATCTATATATCCCCATGCTTGCTGCACTGCTAATGTGCTCCAATGCAACGGCCAAAGATCGTACACCTGAACCTCAAGGCATCGAAACGAACGGCTTTATTCTTCACTTCGGTGCCGATCTTTCTTTAGGTGTTGACTCCGTCGATAATAGCACAATCACTTCGACGGACGGACTCATTGACGTCGGTGCACATTTTTCTACAAAACGCGCTGATTCCGACATTCATGCTTGGTCGAATAACATCAGGTTTAATTGGAAAGAGTATTTCGGTCTCGGGCTTCATGATAACCCTGATGGCGGTCCCTTTGTTTCAATCTCAAGTTCCGCTGACCTATTCAAAAAAAGTCTCTTCCGACTTACGCCGTCCGTCACTTACAGGTTCACAAGTGATGCTGAAGATACCAATCAGCACACTGTCCCCGATAATCACCTCGTCAAGCTCGGTACGTATCTCACCATTCAACCCGGAAGCGGGGCCATCTTCTCCGAAAGAATTGGATACCACTTTACGGGTACCATCTATCCTGATCAGGATTCCATCACCTACTTCGATCACAGAATCGATTCCTATACGCGATGGAATTTCCTGCCGAGAACACACATGGCCCTCCTCTTCGATTTCCATGTCGTGCATTTCAAAAATGATACGAGAAAAGGAAATGTTGATGGTTCTACCAGTGAACGAAAAAATCCTTTCGGTCTACCCATACGACTCAAATATAGCTTGGGTGGACTCATCACAGAAACCCTCTCCTACGATATCGGGGCTGGATACGCGTTTATCTACTATGATCCAGGTACAAAAAAACATAGTTGGCTCCTCAACGCTAAGCTCCGTTACGATATTCGTCCAAATGTCGGCCTAGGACTCGAATACAAAAAAGATTTCGAAACTTCGCCTTACGCCGATTACTACAATTACCATCGTATCGCTTTCGACTTCGATGCCCTCTGGATCGACCGCATCGAAACGACTGCTTCCGTTTCCTGCGGTTTCTACGACTATCAGACCGATTTCATTACCAATGCTGACGTAGTCGCACGAAAAGATACGATCATTTCAGCTAATCTCGGTATCTTCTATAATTTCATGCCCGGACTAAGACTCGGCGTCAAATACTCTTTCAGAGATAATATCTCCGATTACGACTTGGCCAGTTATGAAAAACATAAGGCAGCGATTGAATTCACCTATGAATATTAATCCTGCAAAAAATTTGCTCTCACTCTGTATCAATCTCTTGGTCAAAACCAGTAACTCCCTTTTTACGCATATTTCAAAAACTGGTTTTGACTTTGACGCTAGGCTAAAAAATGTTCAATACGCCTTGAATGATACAAAAAAAATATCACACTCGTGCGACGCTTCCTCTGCTTGGCCGCTCAACTCAAATCTTAAATCTTCAATGAGACTCGCTCAAAAGCGCATGGTATTGGCCTTATCTTGTTTCCTATGCTCCCTTGCAGGATGCGCTTCCACGATTACCCAAAATTGGGAATCCATCCTTAGTACTTGCCCAACAAGCGCTGAACTCGGAAAATTTTCCCCTTGGGATAGACTCGAAATTCGTGTCTACGGACAACCAGAATTAAGCGGTGAATTCGAAGTCTCACCTCGTGGCACAATCTCCTTTCCTCGATTGGGCGAAATCGAAGTCGCTGAAAAAAGATGCGACGAAATTGAAATCATCATCAGAGATGGCCTCATGAAAGATTACCTGCGTGACCCTTCGGTCGTCTGCATCAATCGCGAAGTTTCTAAAGCTGCTGTCACTGTCGATGGACAGGTTCATAAACCAGGTATCATCGAATTCAGACCCGGACTCATGCTCACCGATGTGATTGCTCAATCCGGCGGACCAACCAACCGTGCCATTACTCAATCAATCACAATCGTACGAAAATCCCAAAATCAGTCTGAATCCTTCGTCGTCCCTTACCAGGCCATCCTCGAAGGACGTGCGCCTAATATCTGCATGCACCCGGCTGACCTCGTCTACATTCAACAAAGCGCGTTCTGATACTCATAAGAACGATCCATTCACGTGTTTCTCTGAGCACTCTCATTATGCCTAATTCTCCTGATAACATCGATCCTCAAGCGAATGCCCCCGTCTTCCCAATTCGAGAATACCTCGGCATACTCTATCAGAGAAAACTTGGTTTCATTCTCGCCGCCATCCTTATCATCTGCCTCGGCGTGACTTATACCATGCATCAGCCCGTAATCTACGAGGCTTCCACAACCGTCATCATCGATCCTGAACCCCCAACAATC
>JAFOHE010000142.1 GCA_017421975.1 Pseudomonadota bacterium | reverse complement strand
TAGACAGTTATTGTCACTACTTCCACATGATTTTTCTGTATTATTTATACATTCATTTCCTGTTATAAATTGTGTTAAGAAGTCGCATTTATATGAGCAATACTTTCCATATTGTTCACTCTCATTGCATATATAATCATCATTATCTTTATCATTATTGTTTTTAGGCACATGCGGACAATAATTATACCTAAACGCGTCCGCATACTTCGCACAAGCATCTTTTTTATTAACATCTTCACGTTTACAAATATTATGTTCTTTATCAATAATAACAGCAAGCTTATCCTTATCGTCACCACATTGAACTTTTCCCAGCTCTAATGGCGCATCCAAGGTACATCCATATAACCCACCTAAACTTCCAAGCAAACTGATGATTCGTATTGTTCGTTTTAACATTCAATGCCTCCGTCACCATCGCTCCAACATGAAGTGATGTTACAGAAATTTTACATTGTATCAAAACACATAATTAAGTTCAACTTATTGTTTTACAACACAAATCTTTTGATACTTTGTGATAACAACCTCATATTTTACCCGTTTATGGCTTACCATCCGCCAGACTTGAGCGATACATGACGCGCATCTTTTCTGGTATTTCAAGGACATCCATCGCATGTTCTGCAGTCATCTGCATATTGTCCATGAGCAGTCTAATTGAGGCTAGGAATCCTTCATTTCGACCTTTTTCCATGCCTTCCACTCGCGCTGTATCCACGCTATTCTCAACATCGCGGTAAGCCATGATACTTCTGTCGTAACGCTGCCTTTCTTCACGCGTAAAACGCGCGATCTCGGCCTGCTCCATAAACTGCATAAAGACTGGCTCCGATATGCCCTTGGGTAACGCCATGAGACGATCAATATTTTTGAGCAAGTACATCCATTTATCGAGTTGCGTGGTGAGTTCCGATTCCGTTTTATCAAACTTCTTCATCTCGAGAAAGAAAAGCGTCAATTTGTCCGAAAAGATCGTCTTTTCGCGCGTATCCATAAGCATAACGCGCGTATGATAGTACTTCGGCGTACCTTCACCAGATTCGTCCGAAGATTTACTAAACGAAAAATTCATGATGGAAACGACGTAGACGGCATTGAGTTCAAAGTTCCAACGACCGCGCAATCCCTGTTCATAAATCGGAATTGATGAATAATGGATCACGCGGTCTTTATAAAACTGCTGATAGGAATTCTGCATTTCTACGACGATCTTTTTGCCAGATGCCGTCTGACAATAAACATCAAAGACGGCACGACGATCCGTTTCGAGAATACCAAGCTGTTCACCAGGAAGATATGTCAAATCTGTAATGACGTGGCGGTCGATCGCGGGATCCTGTTCCGCTTCAAACAAGGCATTGAGAAATTCAATCAGGATCGCCTTGTTCGGTTCCGTACCAAAGAGACGTTTAAAACCAAAGTCCGTATAGGGATTGATATATTTTTCCATAATGCCTCGCTCCTTCAATAAGCATTTCTCACGTTCATCCATGTCACAAAAGTATCATTGATGTGCCCTAGATTTCAATCATCGCATCAGAAATGCGTTTCATACGGGCAATACGCGCCTCGCCTTCATTTTTTCGCTGTTGTTCGAGCATGAATTGATGTTCTAGCACCATCACAGCCCCTTCGTGACGTGCGTCCTCCGGCAGCAGCGTGAGCGGCATGCGTATTCTGCCAGCCACAGTTTCGAGGACTACCTCATCCCCCTCAATACATTCAACAACCAGCGCATACATTGTCGGGGTCTGAGATAGTGGCACCATGAAATGCCCGTCATCATTGTATATATTCAATGAACGAGATACATCCTGGCTATGCGTAAACGTATGCGTGCGCAACGCCAGCAATGCTGACTGACGATTTTTTACCATCACGCCTGGGACAGGCAATAATGCATTTGAACGTACAGACACATTGACCTGTAATGTCTTGTCGTTTGTCTGATGCATTGGAAGTTCAAGCGTCATGCTGCGACCAACGCTATCATCTGCCAAAACGCACGCTGTCGAAACTAAAAAGAGGACAAATGCAAAGAAACCACGAAGAACAAATACCAAATGACGCATGTTTACCTCCAGATCATACATTCCCAGAACTTTAAGAAGGCCTTAACCCTCATCCCTTATCTGGATTATGCCGTCGTCGGTCAGCGCGTTACGGTTAGAAAAACAATATTTTTTGGCTATTTTAGCTCATATCCTTATTCTGCCTTGGTTTCTGCGTTTTTTTTCCATCGAAAAAATCGTTAGGCTGAATCATTTGTTCACATAAAACGCGTAATGGGGGCGTTGCGGGGGAAATCCCCCGCAGAGGGGGTAGCGGCGTATTTTCTTGTAGGGACGTTCCATGGAACGTCCCTACAAGAAAATAGCCGCGTAGGGGGAAACCTCCCCCACACGCGGCAAAACAAACGGTTTAACCGTTAATTGCGCTTGGAAAACCCACGAGGCCTGCGGCCTGTCTCAGTTTGAGATATTCTTCGCTCAGGGAGAAAGCAATAAGATCGGGAAGGCGATGCAAATTACGGTAACGTTCTGCGATGTAGGCGGGCGTTGCTTTTGCAGGATTCCAGCCTTCTGCTGCGAGGACGGCCAAGATGGAGGTTGACATGGAACCGGAGAAGAGGAGGCCTGCGCGGTCAGCCGTTGCCTTAAGGGCATCGATCCATGTGTGTGATGCCTCGAGCGTCAGGTGTTCGCGCCCGACTTTGTCGATGATATCGGCCACGGCGCGATGCTGTCCTTTCATAAAGATATTACCGCGCACCTTATCGGCAGCTTCGACAGTGTAAGCGTCGCGTTCGCCGAGGCTTTCACCACGGGCAACGTAATAAATGCCGTCAAGATAATGCCAGATTTCTTCGGGTTCGAAATTGAGCATGACATCGAAGCCTGTCCACGCGAGTCCGCCGACGAAGCCAGCCCAATGGCGCTGCATATCGACATTCATGGCAGCCCAGATTTCCTGCGTGATCCACGTTTCGTTTCCCGAAACGCAAGGCACCTGAGAGACATCGGAGCGCCAACGCACCTTAATCGAATCGAGGCTAAACGATTTAGAAGCCGTCATGAAGTGTTCAAGAATATTGGGATCACGCACGCGTTCACTGCCCATCATCTGAGCCTTCGGCAGACATTCGCGGTTTGAGGAAACGATGATTGGCATGGCTTCCTGTAGGACGGGGCGTATGATGCGAAGGGCAGGATGAAGCATGAGATCGACGAGCTGAT
>JAFOHE010000141.1 GCA_017421975.1 Pseudomonadota bacterium | reverse complement strand
TTTATCAAAGCGAATGCCGAGCGTCTTGTAAGTGTCAAGAAAACCGTCAATGACCCATGTATTAAGCAATTTCCAGACGCGACGGACTTCAGGATCCCCCGCTTCCCATTTGACGAGAAGATCAATCGCTTCTGCGCCGAGTTTGCTTTTCGTATTAAAATATTTATCCTTCGTGTCAGATTTAAATGCAGAAAAAACATCTGCCGGGGCTTTGCCTTTGCGCTTATCTTCGGGCATTGCCATATAATCGTCGAATGCCTTTTGCGCTTTTTTACCCGCATCAGACGCCTGATAAGCCTCAAACGCGGCCTTACCTTCCTCCGATTCGAGCCAGGATTTATACTCTGCCTGAAATTCCTTTTCGAATCGGACATAAAAATCACCCACAAGATGATCGCCTTTTTTTCCAGCTTTTTCGGGCGTAATACCTTCGCCATACTTCAAATAGACAAGCATGGATTTGCAAATATGAACACCACGGTCGTTGATGATATTGACTTTCGTGACATCATAGCCCGCCTTCGCTAACAAGCGTGACATCGATTCACCAATAACATTGTTGCGCAAATGACCAAGATGCTGGGGTTTGTTCGTATTGGGTCCCGAAAACTCAATCACGACTTTTTCGTTCTTTCGCGGTGCATCCGCAAAATGCTCACCCTCACGAAGAATTTCGCCAATGACAAGGCGAGACAAATTCCCTGTGTTATAGGCCATATTTAAATAAGGACCAATCGCACGCACACCTTCAAACAACGGGGATTGCGAAAGGCGTTCTGCAAGCTGGGATGCAATCGCAGCCGGATTGTTCTGACTCTTCGCATCCAGGCACGAAAGCTTGCCTCGAAGCGAGAAACAGGGCATCGAAATATCACCAAACTGATTTTCCGGTACATCCTTGAGGGAAACTTCCGAAGAAGAAAACTCTGCCGCGCCAAGCTCTCGGCACACTGTTACAATCGCGTCTACAATATCGGATTTAAAGTTCTGAATGGTCGTCATACGTTTCTCGTCAGTCAAAAGAGCGTCATACAGCTTCATGCTGCCAAAAAAATCCCCCCACACAACGGCAGGGGGAAGCAATATACGCTATTTTTCTTTCACTGACGTTTGTTTTTTACACAATTATCATAAGATCAATCATCACAAAACATCAGACACTACTTTTGTCGCAACCAATCCATGGCGTTGAGAAACAGCACGCGATTGTCATGCGTCTGATCGACATAGCCATTTTCAGTGTTCAGACTCATTCCCAAGAAATTCGTGCCATCCCCAATAATGGACGAATCACCGATGGCCACAATCCGTCCTTTTTCATACGTCACGGCAATCGCAAAAGCCTCATCACTCGATTTTTCCGTCAAAAGCGTCGTCACCTTCGACGCATCATCGACGGCAAACCCCGCTGCACCATACATTCCCGTTGTCTCAACCGTTCCATTGGCGCCATCAATGACGGGATGCGCATTTGCGCCTTCCACAGCAACTGTCGTACCACTCTTCGTAAACGAACCTGCAAGCACGTGGAATCCAAACGGATTATCCGATACGCTCGTCGCTCCAGGGAGGCGCGACAGTAAACCATTGATCGCCGTCACAGCATCTTCACCGTTGCCATCGCGATCCGCCCCCGCATGATCCGCAACCAGAAGCACACCCCCGCCATCCTTCACAAACTCGTAAAGCGCCTTCACTTCCTCATCTGTAAACGCCGAACTCGGCTCAACGATGACGGCAATATCGTAATGCTTCAAATCCTGAACGGCTGAAGCCTTGTCATAGCTCAACGCACGATCCTGAATCAGCGTCTCGACAACGTAATTACCTGATGCCAAAAGATCCCGCCCAAACGACGATAACAACCCATGCCACGCATCTTCACGCGATGGCACGCTCGGAAAAGGATGACGCCCCGTCACATCGATGATCCAATCCACGCCACCAGCAACCTGATGATGGGCATTGTCAAACAACACACGCGAACGCACACCACGGTCACACTCCGATGCACCGGCATGGAGGCAATCCGGATCTTCACAATCCTTCACGCCATCCCCATCGTTATCAATGCCGTCATGGCACGCTGCCCCCAATTCATACTTGGGTGCCTCATCCGGACATACCGTGACCCGCGGATTCTTAAAGCACGAAGGATCCGCACAATCCTTCAATCCATTCGGACGCCCCGCATTATTCTTGTGGACACTCACACTCGTGGATGACGCTGCAATCGCATTATCGACACCATCCGAACACTTCGCATCCGTATTCTCCAGCGTGTCACACACCCAAACGAGCGGCGACTGCGTACATTGATGGTTATGACAATCAAACCAATCCGATTCGACACCATTATTCATCGTGTGAAAGTCATTCAGTTGATTGGAACACTGCGCATCCGTTCCCTCTGCATCGGGAATCGGAACCTGAAAACCAAGGTCTACAATGCAGGATGAACATGTATGATTGCCTTGTTCATTTCCCCCACTGCCTTCCTGCCCTGGTGCTTTGTCTTGCTCCGAATCATCACAACCAACCATCAAAAGACTCATGAATAAAGTCATCTGCATCAATCGTCTGAACGCCATGAGACACCTCCTTGTTTTTTAACAAAAATATTTTTTGAGGTGGGGGAAGTCTCCCCCTACGTGGCTATTTTCCTGTAGGGACGTTCCGTGGAACGTCCCTACAGGAAAATACGCCACTACCCCCTCGTTCTTCAGAGTGTTTCAGAAAGCCGCCGGGGGCTACTTTTAGCTGAGAAATTGCAATTACCAGAGTTCTGATATCGTGTCAACAGCACAGATACGACGCTTGCCGCTCTCGACAATCGTGCGTATCCATACGGTTGTTTTTATTAAAAAAGTTTTTCTTGTTTATAAGTACGGCGTACGCAAAGACCCAAAACAATCGTTGGTAATCTAATGTTTCGAGATACGCCATTCCCTTCGATAAACCTCAATTAACATCGGGAAAAAGACTTTGCGTACACTTTATAAATCATCTTTCGGATGACTCATAAATTATAAAATATAATCATTTTCATATTTAACTTCGATCGTCTCATTGGGGGACACGCCTTCAATAGCAACGCTCATACGAAGCCATGACTGATTGAGAACTTCGATAATTTGCTCCAGAATATGTCGATGCACATCCACATTCGCATCATACGTCTGCTGAAGCATTTGCTCCATCTTTTGCATAAGATGCGGCATCATCCGATAGCGCCATGTACCAAGAACAATGCGGTTGGCATCCTGAACATCGCTACTCTCAAGCACCTCCTCACACATGGAAAAGAGCGGGCCATAACCAATGATATTACGATGACCACCAGCTGCTATCAGGCAGTCATTGATCTTCTTCCAAAGTGAAACGCTATGATCCACATATTCTTCCAATCTCGCAAATGACGCCATATCGCGCTCGGCGAGCATCGTAAACCGAAGTTCATTCTCATCAAGTGCATTGAGACGTTCGAGCGCAAAAGACTGAATGAGACGTTTGTCTGTCGTATTTTTCCATATATTTTCTTCATTCGCCGTCCCCAAAACATAGACATTCGATGGAATAAAGAAAATGCGTCCGGAATGAGAAAGGCGATTCGTTCGTGCGCCAGGAGCTTCGAGATCCCAGGCTCCAGGCTGACCATTTGTACCAGGTTTCCAGGGAACGCGTGCAAAGCTGTCAAGCATGTGCGCAACTTCACCAAAAACTTCACTCACGCCGACTTCATCAATGCAATCAACCATGAACACATAATCCTTCTCGGGATGATGGGCTGCCGCTCGACAAAGCGCCAAAAATAGACCTTCCTGAATATCACTACTTGAATATTCAAAAAAATAATGCGCATCGTGAATATGTGTTTCATGAACCATAGGCGTGGACTGATCACCACCATCATCAATCAGAAAACGCGGCTGACCTGTCGTTATCCGACGTTCAATCATGTCTTCATACCCCACATGATGATGAAACACGGTCACGCAATGGGCACCAATTTCACGGCCTGTCATCGATTGCCATGCCTGAATCAGTTTTTTAGATATATTGGCACGGCCTATGTTGGGAACACCATAAAAAACGAGGTTTTTAAACCGACGAAGACGGTCAAAACGGTGAATCAGCAACATGCGCTCTTTTTCACGCGTCTTTTCAACATCCTGCAAAAGACTGCTCTGAAGCGCAAGAACAAAACGGGTTACGAGCGTATCAAGATCAATGATGGCCTGCTTCCCCTGTCCTTCAAGATAAGCATTCATTTTCCGCATAATACGACTTGGTAAATCCGAAAAACGAACACTCCAAAGATAGAGATTCCACGAATCCGTCGTCATATCATCACGATGCGGACTCTCAATCACGCGAAGAATCCAGGTCAACGTTCGAATGGGATAAGGCGCGGCACAGTCCGATTCATCCAATAATGGCGCAGCTTTTTCGAGCCACTGCGCTCTGACATTCTCATGAACAATGCTCTCTGCATGTGTACTAAACTCTCGGATATAGGCGATCATTTCTGACGATACAAGGCAGTGCTCGGCATCCGGAACAAGCCATTTACAAACCAATCCAGTCTCACGCCAAAAAAGCCTGATCTCACTCACATGTGCACTTAAGGCCGCTGACAATATCTCACGATGGTTACTCTCGTTTGTCATATTCTGACTCCATTTATATTGATGGTTTTGGAATAATCTATGCGTCATAACAACGTTCAATCGTACTTACAAACCGTTCATAGACGATCAAAAGACGCCGGACTGCCGCCTCAAACTTAAGCCGCGTTTCGGCACCAAGGCGGTCTCCCTCAATTTCAAAAATAAGATTGTGTGGTTTAAACGTAAAACGAAGTTTGCCCAGTTCCACGAGCAGTTCAAGACATTCAATGGTACCGCGCTGTGCGAGAAAAACATGCCATGGCGTACAGGAAGCAATGTCTTCCGATGCATCAAGATACTTTCGAAGTTCACCGCGCAAGGCCATACAGCGCAACCCCATTCGACGGAAGCGTTCCCATCGGCTCAGGGTATGCATAGACACGTTCAATTTGCCAGGAACGGCAGGCGTCACCGAGATCCTGCATCGGCTACTCGATTGAAAACGGTCTATTTTCACTTCCATATCGTGAAACGTCACAATCTGAACTTCCAATTGCTTGGATTCTGATAATACAGGTGCTGACGATGCACATTTTTTACATGAGCAACCAATCGGTGATGGCGATAATTCAGATAATTGCTCTATTTTTGCCCCACAATCATCACATTTCATACACAAATGCTCTAGCGGCGAATGATTCGTCGTCTTCTTATCCTCGTCCATAGAACGCGCCATAAACATCGGCAAAACATCGGCATCAAAATAAACCGCCTGACACCGACGACAAACATAGAGACGCCAACCATCCCATTCCAGGTACTTAAAGCGTTCGGAACAATGCGGACACATCAGATCCATGGCTGGATAGGATAAAACAGCCATATCTAAACCGAAATCCGTGTTCACGAGCCCTCGATAATCGCCTTCGCGCATCCACACGCCATGACACTCCTCGCAAAACCAAGCCAGACGCGAGTTTTCGATGGTCGGAGAAAGTTCGATGGGACTCATTTCACCATGAAATCTTGGACATTCCATAAACACATTTACCTGTAAACAAATCAATCATTTGAAGCTAATCGCGAATCTGTTTTGTGAAAACCTGTCAAAAACAAATGCTCGCAAACAAATTGTTTTCCACACGCACAAGAACACATGAAACCACAATTCAATCCAACAACGTCATGTTGACTAGAAAGCAGATGACAATGCCGATATGAAAGATAACGGCACAACATAAATATGAATAAGCGTCAAAATAAGCAGAATCGCTGCTGTTGCAAAAAAACAAATATGAATTTTTTGAAAAATATCCATTTGGTTTTGCGCATGCGATGTTTTTTCAACAACAGCCGCAGACGACTGTTGATCGGCAGTTAAAGATGACGCCTTTTTATCCGCCATATCCACAGCAGCCGCATTTTTCTTTTCCGATTCAGCCGAAATATCGTCTGTTTCCACCTGCACTGAACGTTCAATCTGCGGTTCATCCGATATTTGTTCAACGCTTGAATCGTCATTCACCGCTGATTTGCCAGCTTCACACGCTTTGTGTGCCGAATCAGTGGCTATCTCCTGTTCGTCTGCCGTTCGATCATGCGCAAACACTTGTTGGTTTTGTTCAGCATCCGCCTTTAGGTACAATCCAGAAGAACCGTCAGACGTTGCTTCTTTGCTCGGCACTTCCGATGAACCGGCTGTTTCATCTGATGTGGATGCGGTTTGCGCGAAATCTTCGACGCGCTTTTTTGCGGTAACTTCGGCAGTTTGCTTTTTTTCGTCTATCACCGCTTTTGCAGGCGTCACCACAGTTTTCTCGATAGGGCCATTGTCATTTTCTATTTCAGATAGATCGATATCGATCTCAATGTCCTCAACAGAATGTTCACCATCGCTCTTTCCTGCTGAAGAAGCCGTCTCACGCATGTCCATGATAGACCTTCTGGAGACTTCGCGAATGACAGTCGCATCCGGATCAGAATCCTCTTCGCCATTTTCGGCAAACAATTTGACAATCGGTGCCATAGCCTTCGGCGTTGCCGGAGTCACGCGCTCACGTATGAGATCAAGCGTTTCCTGATGCCGATCACTGCCAGATAAATCGTCATTGAGAAAGGACAGGGATATCTCCGATTTGTCCTTTTTCCCCTGATCAAGTAAAACTCCCCCATCAAGGGCGTGAAAACCAAACTCCCCTGACGTTCCACTCGGTTCTTCAGCATCGCGCACGGCCTTCATCAAATCCATTAAGGACACGCCCTTTGTGCTGCCGTTCACATTTTCGTCCTCAACGAGCATTTCCGGTGTACGCGCAACAAGTTCATCGGCATCAATGCTGTCCGCAGCAGGTAATTCAAGACTTTCCCAGGCACTGCTCATAATGTCTCCGGCATCTTCCGGGCGATGCGAATCGAAGGCATCCGAACCAACTACAAGCGTGTTGAGCGATGATGTCGTGATGCGGTCTTCCGTGCTTTCCTCATCTGCCATAACGTCCGCTGGAAAGCCTAAACCTGCAATCTGCCGACGAAGCATCTGGGCATCGCGAAGCGAGAGACCTGATGACACGACATACATATTCCCTTGACGATTCAATATGATCGGCAACTCAACGGCCAGCTTGTAGCGCTGACACATTTTTTCAAAGCTGTCTAATCGATTCGATGCCAAACTCGAAGCAGGCAATACAACCGAAAAACGAGCATCGTATTTCATGAACAAACTCCAATGACGCTTAAAAATTCACGGCATAATCCCGTACACTTCTATCATACCGCCACTGCGGTTCAAATGGCAAATTCCATAAAGAAAAGCCTTCACCATACAACAAGGCATGACTTTGATATCATTTTGGAATAACATAGCGAGTTTAGCGTTATATTCAGGTCGGGGAACACCAGCTCCCCGCGTTTGATCGATCAAGTTTAGGAATACGAATCGTTGGGAACATCCACCCCTCCTCAGAAAAACAAGCCCAAATGGCAGACACTCATTGAAGCGCTCGGCCAGGCCTTCATTTCCAAGATAGAGGCGTTTGGCCTCTTTATCATGCTGTTTGGACAAATGCTCGTCGCGACCGTGCGCCCCCCTTTCCGGTTCAAACAACTTCTCATTGCAATGGAATTTGTTGGCTTCGGCTCACTCTTTATCATCATGTTGACGGGCTTTTTTACGGGTGCCATTCTGGCCTACCAATGCGCTTATGCGTTTGGTCTGTTTGGAGCGCAAGCGCTCACTGGTTCCACCGTTGCGCTTGCACTCACGCGAGAGCTAGGCCCTGCGCTGACCGCCATTATGGTCGCCGGACGCGCTTCTTCCGGTATGGCCACAGTCCTGGGAACGATGCGCGTCACGGAACAAATTGATGCCATGAAAACGATGGCCGTCGATCCCGTGCAATACCTGATCGTTCCACGCGTTTGGGCAACCGTCATCATGCTTCCCCTGCTCTGTGCCGTTTTCGACTTCTTGGGTATCCTCGCATCCTATATCTTTGGCATTTTTATCGCCGGCATCGAATACGGCCCCTTTGATGCCATGATTGGTGCATTGCTCAATGGCTACGATGTCTATCGCGGCATGTTCAAAGCGGCAGTATTCGGCCTCGTCATCAGTTTCATTGGCTGCTACAAAGGCTTTTATGCCGAAGGCGGTGCCAAAGGCGTCGGCGAAGCAACAACCGATTCCGTCGTCTACGCTTCCGTCGTCGTCCTCATTCTTGACTATTTCCTTACCATGCTTCTATGGTAGTTTTATCATTTCTCTTGTGCGTCGACACGCCTGTGACCTTGGCGCCACACCGATCGCGCTCACCTATTTTCGCATCATTAACATTCTCCTATAAAGCCTGCGTATCGGCTGTATGCCGATAGCAGGCTGCGTCGGGCGTATCGGCTATGCCGATAGCCCGCGCCAAAAAGAAAACACCATGCAAAAATTTACACCCGCATTCAAAGTCGGCTTTGTCGTCATCATTGGCCTTATCATGACGATCGTCATGGTCTTCAAGTTCACCACAAACTGGGGACAGGATGAAGGTGTTCAGCATTTCTACGCCTATTTCAATGATGCAACTGGTCTCGCGCTCAAATCACAGGTACGCGTCGCCGGTATTCAGGTCGGTGAAGTCGAAAGCATTGCACTCGAAAATAACCGCGCAAAAGTCTCTTTTTCGGTGCGAAAAGACATTCCACTCTTCGCCGGCGTTTCCAAAGACGGCATGCTCCGACACAGTGCCACGGCTTCAAAACAGCTCTCCGGTATCCTCGGAGACTACATCATCGTCCTTACTGCGGGTTTTGAAGGCGAACAACTTCCCGATGGTGCCGATATTCCGCTCGTTCTCCAGGATTCCGGATTGCAATCCATCCTCGCCAATTCGGAAGCCATTATGGGCGACATCAAAGAAATCACGAGCTCGCTCGCAGCGGCGCTCAATGGCGAAGGCGAAGACAGCCAAATCGCGCAACTTCTGCGAAATCTCAACAAAACACTCGAAAATATTCGGGATATGACGGACGTCAATGCAGAAAAAATTAATGCCATGATGACGCATCTCGAAAAATTGACCGAGGAAACGGCGAAACTCATGTCTGCTGGAAACAGTGAGGTGCCACGGCTTTTGGATGAGCTTCATGATGCGATTGCCGATATGCGTGTTCTCATCAATTCCACAAACGCCAACGTCGATAAACTCTTTACATCGACGGACGGCCCTATGCAGCAGCTCAACAATTCGCTCGCAAGCCTCGATCGAAGTCTCTCAAACATCGAAGAGCTCACTAACCGCATCAATAAAGGCGAGGGCAGCGTCGGACGTCTCCTCAATGACGATACCATTGCCGACGAGGCGCAGGGACTCCTCGAAGATACGCGGGCACTCATCGCGAGCGGTACCAAAACGGTCGATTCGGCGAATGATCTGCTCAAACCCATTTCAGATCTTGCTGTGGACATCTCGCTTCGCGGTGACTACCTCGTCAATGCCAATGCCTTCAAAGTCGATTTCGGCGTCAAACTTCAACCGTCTGAAGACAAGTATTACCTCATTGACCTCATTATGGATCCCAACGGCTCTACATCGACAAAGAGCATCATGACGTATTCAAGCGAAACGGGTCCCGTCTATGAAACTGTCACGACGAACGACGATTCGTTCAAATTTAGTGCGCAGTTTGCAAAACGCTGGCGTTGGTTCGTCGGACGTTTCGGCATCATCGAATCAACAGGTGGCCTCGGCGGCGATGTTCTCCTCTTCAACGACGATCTTCAGTTCAAACTTGACCTCTTCGCCTTTAATGAGAATGAATATCCGCGTCTTCGCGGTTACGGGTTGCTCTATTTCTCGCTCTTTATGCCATGGGAATGGGCCAAAACCTTCTATCTCTCCGCCGGTTTCGACGATCCTTTCAATACCGACGAATTCGATTATTTCTTTGGTTTGGGCTTCCGATTCTCCGACAACGATGTCAAAAGCATCCTGAGCATCATTCCTACGCCATAAGCAACGCGGCTTTCATGAAGCCCATTGGACAAAAAAACCACGCCCTTCGGCGTGGTTTTTTTGTAATGACTTATGGTGTGATTATTCGGCGAGCCATTTTTTGAAGGCATCGAGGTTATAGGGTCTGCCGAGGAAATCCGCAACAGAATCGGCCGCATCGCGTGAACCGCCAGCAGAAAGAACTTTGTCACGATAGGCGCGTGCCGTTTCGACATTCATCAAACCTTTGGCATGGAAAGGTGCTGCCATATCTTTCGCAATCGCCAGTGACCACATATAGGTGTAATACATCGACGAATAGCCGTTCAGATGACCAAAACTTGCGAAGGTGTAATCCCCGTCATATTGCATAAACGGGCTGTATTTGGCGAAAATATCATTTTGGATCTGAAGCAGATCAATCGAAGCCGGATCGACGATGTGATAATTGAACGACAATGCAGCGTATGAAATCTGGCGCATATTGAGGACACCCTTGCCGACTTCATCCGATTTTTTCATGCGTTCGACGAGATCCTTGGGAATGACCTCGCCCTGCTGATTGACTGCAAAGCGTTTGAGGACATCGTAATCCCATGCCCAATCTTCAAAGAGCTGCGACGGCGCTTCAACAAAATCCCATTCGCAGTTGATACCCGAAAGACGATTGTAGTGGTGGCGACCGGCGAGAAGCTGGTGGAGAAGATGACCAAATTCATGGAAGAAGGTTTCGACGTCGCTGTGTTCCATCAAACCAGGATTCGACGGCGTCGGTTCGGGGAAGTTACAGACGAGCGTCGCTGCCGGAAGCTGAAGCCCTTCAACGCCATTAACCATGCCAAAGCTTGCAGCATGACCGTATTTGCCTTCACGCGGATGCATATCAAGGTAGAAGCGCGCAATCAGCTGATCACCTTCATAGACATCGTAAGCCTCAACACTGTCGTGCCAGACGGGGCGATCACTCTGCTGGAAGGTCACGCCATACATCGTACTCGCCACGTTGAGAATACCGCGTTTCACTTTCTCATACGGGAAATACTGACGCACGGCTGACGCATCAACATCAAATTTCTGACGCTTGAGCGCATCAATATAATAGAAGCGATCCCACGCATAAAAACCATCGGTATCAGGAACATCGGCTTTTTTAAGCTCAAGTAGTTCGGCCTTTTCCGCTTCGGAACGCGGACGCGTGATCGTCGCGATTTCTTCGATAAAATTGCGAATGGTATCGGCATTCTTCGCCATCTTGTCTGCCGAATTGTATTCTGCCCAATTCTTATAGCCAACAAGCTTCGCATATTCGGCACGCTGTTCGAGAAGTTTCTTAAAGACAGCATCATTGCTCGGATAGGCACGTGCATTAAAGACCTTGGTGAGTTCCGCACGCGTCTGTTCACGCTTGGCATAATTCATGACGGGGAAATAATCCGTGTAATCCGTCGTAATCGTAATATAACCTTCAGCATCAGCCGGGTGCGCCGCCATGAAATCTTCCGGCAGACCTTCGAGATCTTCGGGCTTAAACTTCGCGCTGCCTTTCTGATCGCGGATATTCTTGTCGAACTCCTGTTCCGTCAAAACCATCTCGCTCGCAAGTTTGGCAATTTTTTTGCGCGTCTCTTCGTCTTGATTGACACCACTTCGCTCATATTCAAGCAATGCCTTTTTCACATAGTACTTTGTGACCTGATCAA
>JAFOHE010000140.1 GCA_017421975.1 Pseudomonadota bacterium | reverse complement strand
GAGAGAAGAGACGCTTTGCGCACAATATGCCCCAAAACTTAGCATACTGGGCTTTGTTTGCAAGCATACGGCGGCATTTCCAAACTGAACTTAACCGTCAAACTCTCAGTTACACCTCAGATTACGCCTTTATATTTTCCTTATTGTTGTGGCCATCGTTAATGACACTAGAGGAAAAAGTTGCCTTTATGGCAAGGAGGCATGCTCCCTTGCCGGATGCAATAGTTTCTTTATCTATGTCCACAGCAATAATAAGATGTTTTTGGTCCTTATATCGTCAGGACAAATGCGTGGCTAAGGCCAAGAGAGGCATCTGAAACACGTTATAATTTACACCCACTTGGCAGAACGAGGGGGTAGCGGCGTATTTCCCCGCCAGGGAAATAGCCGCGTAGGGGGAGACTTCCCCCGCCCTTAAAAACCTAACCTTTTTCTTCTATCTTTGCTTCATCCTTTTTCGCCACATCATCCGCATCAGTCGAAGCGATAGATTTTCGCTTCATGGAGACGCATTGTGCCCCAATGCCAGCAAACGCAAGCAAAGCCGTCAGTGCCATGAAGCATCCGAAGAGAATGGGCGTCGTCGTTAAAACAGAGGGAGCGTCTGCCGCATCGGTCGTTTTGCCTGAACTTGCTTCGCGGACAACAGGATTAAGCTCAATGGCATTTTTATAGACGGAAATATCCTGGAAACCAACGATCGTCTGCGCGTCGATCCAAACAGTTGGAGCACCCTTAAAACCACATTCCTTGACAGCAATGCGGTCAGCCTCGACCGCTTTTTGCGCTTCTTCCGACTGGATGCAAGCGACGAACTCTTTTTCGGGCAATTCGCAATGCTGAGCATGTTTGACGATACCTTCAGCACTTTGCGGCGGTTCTTCGAACATACACTCGGCAAACTGATCCCCTTTGCCTTCTTTTTGTGCGCAATAATAGGCTGCACAGGCATCAACGGACATGTGAATTGGAAGCGTCGTGCGTACAAAATTAATTTTGTCACCGTACACGGCCAAAAGCTTTGTGAGTTGAGGATGAAGCTTTCGGCAGTAGGGGCAACCGAAACTCGAAATTTCGTGCACATTGACTTTGCCAGGCACATACTTTGAGCGAATGAATTCCGGCACTTTTTCGTCAATTTGGGCCTGAAATTCTGCAGCAGACGCCGTCGCCGCCGACGTATCGATCACTGGCGGATGATAAGCCCCCCAAGAGATCGGACCGCTCACAATACCAATATAGAAAGCCAACCACAAGAGCGGATGTAGGATGCGCGGCCGATCCGGAATATCGCTTTTGTCGCCGAGCATGAGCAAAACGGCGGGGATAACCATGAGAATAGCTGACGTGTCAATGCCCATACAAAGCCAGCAGAAAGCCTTAATTTCGATGGCCTGAACGATGATGAACAGCAGAGCGCCAAGGGCACTGCAGATAATGGCGAGGGGAACCCAAAACGTCCGCGTCGATTTGCCAAAGACTTTCCAACGCGTCTTTGCAAAAAAGAAACTCGTCAAAAAGAAAAATGAATAGGCAACCAAACCGAGTGTTGGAAGAAAAATGCCGTATTTTTGACCAAATTCAGATTTTGCAACAACTTCACATGATGCCCCTTCATGGCAAAACGTATTAGCCGACATATAGTAGTCAACAGTCAACATGGAAGCAAAAATAAGCGCACTCAAGCTAAGCACGCGTATGGCCGTATAAAGCCATTCTCTTGGAATTGTTCTGATATTCATAGACTTCTAAAACAAACGAAACAAATGCCCAGACACATCTGACTTGACGCAACGCCTTTGGGCTTATCCTGTCGCTCGCTAACAAAAACATTCTTGTCACTATTCCGGCAGTCTTCATAAGCGTCCAAAATAGCATTTATTCTATCACATTTCCTCAAATGCGCAAATCTCACTTTAGCGCACACACAAACCTACATATAAATTGAATCGTGTGACATGAAGGGTTATAATGGCAATATGATGGGTTTGGTCTCGACCTGTTTTTCGTTGAGACGAGGCTAAACGCAGTGACTTCAACATAACAGGTGAACAGTCGTGGCAGAATTCCGAGATTCCGTTGAGGCCTATCGCCTCAATGCAGACCGCCGTCGTGTGATGGCGAACTTAAGCCCATTATTCAAAGACGATCACGAGAGGATCCGTTTCGCAGACTTTATCGACAAAATGCCGTGGAATTATAGTCGCGAAGTGCCCCACGAAGTGATTGCATCCCACTGGAAAGTGCTTCGAAGCATAGACACAGCGGCACTTACGCCTGAGGAAACGTACAGTTTTCATCATACGGAACTCGACAGTTGGCTGGGGCAACCCGATCTATTCCGTCTTCCCACGGAATTCAGAAAACTCGCAGGGCTCGATTTTTCACCGCTCATGCGAAGCTTCCAACATGCAGACGGGCATTTGTCGATCGCCGTTGCTTACCACAAAAACGAAACTGGCATTCGCGGTTATCCGCTTGAGCCGCCATCCTGGATCGGTCAATTCAAACGGACACAGCTCAATTCGCGCAAACAGTCCTCCAGTATTTCATTCGATACCGTCGTTCTTGAGAACTCGACGGTTTTTCGCATCGAAGTCAACAATTCGCCGCAGACGATTGTCATTCGCAAGATATGCGAAATCATGCAACGCCACCAGATCATGCCATCTTCGCTCGATTGCTGGTCTGCCAAAGGCAGTTTCACGGGCTCACGCAAGATTAAAGAACGTCACAGCCTCGAAATCGAAGTCCGTGATTCGATCGAAGATGACATGCTCGCCTCTATCAAATCGGACGTTCAGCGCTATCTTGTGGCTCAGCTCAAAGTCCATTCCCTGTTTGACATTATTGGACCAGCCATGATCGGTCCTAGCAGCTCACATACGGCTGGCGCATGCAGAATCGGCTGTCTTTCGAGAAATATCTTTATCGCCCTTCAAGCTGCCGGACATTTTAATTCGATTGAGAATTTTGAGATCCGACTCTTTGGCTCTTTCCGAGATACAGGTCCTGGTCACGGAACACACATCGCCCTAGGTGCAGGTCTTAAAGGCCTTCCGCCAGATTCCCCTATGCTCAAAAAAGAAGGGGAACTCGCATGCCTCGTCCAGGACGGCATTCCCTGGCCCGGACAAAAAAATATCCCCTTCAAAGGCTTCAGTGCATCCACGGCAGAAGAAGATAAAAAGTACATTCGCCAGATCGGAGACTGCATCAATATCGCCGAAATTATCGCACAAACTGACAATGGCTCTTTTACCATCGCTGGTTTTTCAACGGGCGGCGGCATTATTGAAATCCGTTATATCAACACCACCCGCCTCAACCCTACAATCACCGGCAAGCGGGATCTCTGGATAAGTGACGCACCACTCGGCAATACACTCGTCATCTCCCGTACACCGCTCAAGGGACGATGTGGAAAAATCGACAAAATTTATACCCAACGCGCGCCGCTAGATGATGTCTCGCCGATGTTCAACACCTTTGATGAAGCCCTCGACATCGCTGCTGAAACACATAAAACACTCCTCACACTCGCGCTTGAAACAGAAATGCGCCTTCAGGGAACCGACGAAAAAACGATCTTTTCGACGATGGAGTCTCTGTGGGAAATCATGAAAGACTCCGTCTACGAAGGTCTGCGTTACTCTGCTCGTTCCGCTATGGGACTCTCTGGTGGTGATAGTCAAAAACTTTTGGATTACCTAAGAAAACGGGATTTCATGACGCTTCATCCACTTGCAAGCGTTTACGCTATGGCAAGTGCTGAAACGAATGCACACATGGGCCGTATCGTAGCATGTCCAACGGCAGGTGCATGTGGCATCATTCCAGGCGTCATGCTGGCGTGGTACAATACCCACGTCGCAAAAGGCCACGATAAAGACAAACTCCACCGAAAAGTCGTCGAGGCACTCCTCGTCGCAGCTTTCATCGGCATGATTTTCTACGATGACATTCCAACAGCTGGTGCCACACTGGGTTGTCAGGCTGAAATCGGCATCGGCGCGGCCATGGCCGCTGCCGCCATGGCTCATCTCAACGACGGCTCACCCGAAGCCGTCGTCCACGCAGCCATTCTGACGATCAAAAATTGTATGGGGCTTACTTGTGACCCCGTCGCCGGCCTCGTCGAAGTGCCTTGCATCAAGCGAAATGCCATGTTTTCCAATTTTGCCATCACAGCTTGCGATATGGCTCTCGCTGGCATCCGATCGCAAATTCCACCCGATCAGGTCGTACTCGCTGTCAAAGAAGTCGGCGAAAATATGTCCGTCAATTACAAAGAAACTGCCCGCGGTGGTCTCGCCACTACACTCAATGGAAAAGATGTCGCCAGACGTTTCGATGATATGTGCCGCGGCCTCTTTTCATGCAGTACTTGCCACTCCTGCCACTAATCTATCGATATTAATATTGATAATAGCACGTTGACATTCGACAATGGGCCATGTCCCATTGTCAGTTTTTACGCTCCTGTCATGGCAAGATAAACAAAATCGGCTATGACCAAAGCCACTCATTGTCTCCATTGCGGATTTTGTTTCCCCGATTGTAAATGGCAATGGAGACTCAAAACGCCATAAAAAAAGGCCCCTTGCTACATGGAGCAGGGGACTCTTGTCAGTGAATGGCAGGCATTGACAAGATTGGTTATCTTTTGTTTAGGCCATCCATGTCATTATTATTGATCCAGCCATAGTTATCGGCAGTAGAGGCTTATGGCTTATGTGACCGTGGGGCATGTCCCACAGTCAAACCATGTATTGTCATGATCTATGTCCAGCACAATAACGCATACGGCATTTGCCTACACAACTTTATCATGGACAGGTGCGTTATGACCCAACCCACCATTGGCTTCCCAGTCACGCAAAAAACTTCGTTTAGCCAAATTTCAAAATACCCGTAATCAACATCACGACAATGACGGCGAGCAAAACCCAGAATCCAATACAGCAAATCATGGCAAATAATGAAGAAGACGATTGATTTCGCTTCTGCATATCCATCTCTGCTTTCATCATGGCGAGACCTGCATTAATGTCATTTGTCGTGACATTAAGCGTGTTAGACGCGGTTTTTGTCGCCAAAGGTGATTGGGCACCCGTCAATGTACCTGTGCGAGCCACTGGTTTTGAAAGTACAGATACGGGATCTGAGATCGCATTGATATGCTTAATCGCATCCAAAAATTCACCAGCATTTTTATAGCGTTCGCCTGGGTTCTTAGCCGTTGCCTTCATGATGACAGCCTCAAGTGCCGTACCTTTCCAACGCGGTGGAAGAGCAAGCGGGGTATGAATCTGCCTAAATGCGAGTTCAAGCGGCGTATTGCCCTGAACGGCAGGACGACCTGTGATGAGTTCCACAAACATCAAACCGGCCGCATAAACATCCGTCCATGGTCCAGGAATACCTGCCTGAAGCTGTTCAGGAGCCATGTACTGCGGCGTACCATAGACCCGCTTTGAATCTTCCATCATCGTCAGGTTCTGGACAGATTCATCTTCGTCATCCCCAAGGGCTTTTGCTAATCCGAAGTCAAGAATGACCGCTAAATCCTCATATCCTTCCTTTGAATCATCCAACATGATATTGGCTGGCTTCAAATCACGATGAACGAGTTTCTGGGAATGGGCTTCCTGAAGGCCACATAAGACCTCACTCATAATCTCTTTGGCTTCAAAGAAATTGAGCCTGGCCTTCTGCATTCTTTTTTCGAGCGTCTGACCACCGACGAGTTCCATCGTCATCCAAATCAAGCCGCCAGGAAGCGTACCTGAACTGTAGAGACGAACAATATTCGGATGCTCAAGGCGGGAAACACAGTTGACTTCGCGCTTAAAACGCTTGTCAATGTTCGCTATATCCGTTTTTGCAGAGGGCAAAATAAGCTTTAATGCTTCCTCACGTCCGAGCGTCAGATTCTTCACGCGGTAAACAGCACCAAATCCGCCCTGTCCCAGAATCGACTCAACCTGATAATTCGCAATAACATCCCCCGCCTTCGGAAGTTCATACTTTTTACCAACATCCCCCCAGCGATTGTTTTCTTCGCGATCAAAGAAAAGCGACTTCTTGAACTCTTCTTTTTCGTACGTCGCAGATGCATCAAGCGATGAAGCTTTTGAGACATACATATCGTCGTCATCAAAATCATCGACAACATTCTGTGAAACTTTTTTGGACGCCTGTGAAACAGCCTTAGATGCGGATTTTGATGTCTTTGGCGTAGCCGGCTTTTCACCGGAAAGCGCCTGAAAACCCATCGACGGCGGACGGGATGGGGACGGCCCATTGACTTCTTCAAAATCAAACGCCATCGTAGCGGTTTCATTTTCCTCCTCAACACATGACGTCTGTACATCAGATGATGAGGAGAGAGGCTGCAACGAAGAAGGAACTGATGATTTACTTTCGGTTGTCATAATTCAACATGGTTTTAATGGGATCCGATATTTACTCAGACGACGCCAATGAATCTCTTTATTCATCCACGAGTACCCATGAACATGCGGTACACTTCGAAAATTTGAGAGGCTTGAAGAAAATACGTTTCCTGCAAAATATTATCATGTATACACATGATTATAAACATATTAACGGAAGACATGCATCGGCGCAACAATCTTGCGTTTATTGTGCCTGCATACGTTTATACCCCATCACAACACGTGGTTTGTCCGCGTAATCTTTTTTCAAAACCACCTCGGAAAATCCAGCTGCATGGAAAAGCGCCATGACGTCGTCTGCCTGCGCATAGCCAATTTCTACTGCCAAAAGCCCATTGTCACGCAATCGTCCAAAAGCCTCCGGAACTAGGCGGGTGTAAATATCGAGCCCCCGTTTACCAGCGATAAGGGCAAGTCGCGGCTCTCGCTTTACTTCCGGCGACAGTGTTTCATATTCCTCCACGGTGACATAAGGCGGATTCGATACGATTACGTCAAACGTCCCAGATACGCTGCCGAGCAAGTCACTCTGCACAAAACAAACCCTCGGAAAACCGAGCCTTTTGGCATTTTCCTGGGCAACCGCAATCGCTTCAGACGAAATATCGACAGCGACAATTTCACACGGAACAGCTTTAAATTCGCTCGCCAATGCAATGGCAATAGCCCCGCTCCCCGTTCCAACATCGACGATCCGAAGATGGTCGTCATTCACATTCTGCGCTTCCTCATCCACAGTGCTTTCCACAGGCTCAGGATCGATATCGTCATGAATATCCCGCGTTGCAAGCAAATGCCCGTCCTCATCATAAGCAGGAATAGCTTCCTCGCGTTCGCGCGTTTCATCCGAGACCGTGTCTTCCGCATCCTGCTTTGCCCATAGCTCAACATAGGATGCAAGGCGTTCATCCGGCAACGCTTCGTACGTGACGGTTCCATCATCTTCCGCCACAGCATCTGCGTCCTGCGCCATTTCCGAGGCCACTGCACTGCCCGATTTCGCACTCAATTTCATACGAACTGCCTCAACGACTGCCTCAACGAGGCACTCGGTATCGGGGCGTGGGATGAGCGTATCCGCCGTCACGTGAAACTCAAGCGACCAAAATTCACGCTTTCCCAAAATATAGGCCATCGGTTCATGCTCGCGCGTTCGACGAATGACGAGTGACTTAAACCGCGCAAGCGTCTGTGCATCAAGGGCCTGACCCGCATTAATCAAAAGCTCTATACGTGGCACGCCCAACGCCTCTGCCAAAAGCATATCGGAATCAAGCTGCGGCGTATCAATGCCATTTTTTCTAAAAAATTCGCACGCCCAACGGCGCATCGCCTGAATCGTCCAGACCTGTTGTTTCTGTACTGTCTCTGTCATGAGCGTCGCCTGCGTTATTCTTCTGACACTGTGGGACCTAGCGATATACCGACATCTATCTGTTCCTCGACAACCGGATGACGTCCTTTACTCAAAATACGAACAAAACGCCCTTTCAGCGTCTGGCTTGTCGCATCTTCAATCTCAACTTCCACCCAGTCACCTGGCTCCGCCTCACCACGCGGAAAAATTGTCGTCTTAAAATCACGCGTGTTGCCTACTGCCTGCCCAGGATCGCGTCGTGAAAATCCTTCGACAATCACTGCCACCTTCTGGCCAATACGCGACTGATAAATCTCTTTCGATATCTTTTGCTGAATATCGATGATCTCTGCAAGCCGACGCTGCTTCACTTCCCGCGGAACATCGTCTTTCATCGAACGCGCCGCAATCGAAAGCGAACGCTCCGAATACGCAAACAAAAAGGCAAACGCATACCGATTCTCCATTAACGCACGCTTCGTCTTTTCGTAATCCGCTTCGCTTTCAGAACAAAAACCAACAATAATATCCGTAGATATGGCAATTTCAGGGCACTGTGTGCGCAATTTCTTTACAATCGTCAAATATTCTTCATAGGTATACCGACGACGCATCAGCGCCAACTGATCATCGCTCGCCGACTGTAACGGCAAATGAACGAATTTGGCGACTTTGGGTTCCGTCGCAATCACCTCAATAAGCTCGTCGCTAAATCCACAAGGATGCGGCGATGTAAAGCGTATCTGCTCTATCCCATCAACCTGCGCCACGAGTTTCAAAAGCTTGGCAAACGTAATATCGCCATCACGATAAGAATTGACCGTCTGTCCCAAAAGCGTCACTACCGAACAACCGTCAGCTGCCACGCGTTTGACTTCTGCCAAAATATCGCACGCAGGAATATTGCGCTCCGCACCTCGCGTAAACGGCACAATGCAATACGTACAAACATAATTGCACCCACGCTGAATCGATATCCACGCCGTCACACCCTTCGGACGCTTCGGCGAACAACCCGAATAAAGCTCGCTTCTGTCAAATTCCGTGCGGACTTCCGCATGCCCATGATGCTTGCCAATCATCTCAGGAAGGGCCCTGTACTGGTCCGGCCCCGCAACAAAATCCACGTACGGAACCTGTTCAATAAGCTTTTGACCAAGATGTTTGGCCATACAACCAACGACACCGATCAAAAGCCCCGGTTTGATGCGCTTGAGCGGCAACATATTCGTCAGACGCCCCAAAATACGGGCTTCCGCTTTTTCACGAACGGCACATGTGTTCAAAATAATGACATCCGCTTCGTCAAGCGTGTGCGCCACACCATACCCCGCTGCCGATAAAATACCCTGAATCAGCTCCGAATCAGCGGTGTTCATCTGGCAACCGTATGTTTCAATGAGAATTTTCATATTTGTGTTCCGATGAAAGTAAGAGAATTTTTTTATATTCGCCAGGCTATTCGGCGCGCTTCGCTTACCGAATACGCCTCGCGCCGTGGGCTATGTCCAAAGGCCATACGCCCACGGTGTTGCCGCTATCGGCCTATCTGCCGATACGCAGCAACATCACTCTTTTATGGGAAAGATACCAATCGTGTGCAGGGACGTTCCATGGAACGGCCCTACACTGGAACGTCCCTAACATGGAACGTCCTGCAAAATCATGACAAACGCCGTGGATCAGGAGCGTTTCTTCTTCGGATAATTTTTATCGGGATCGACTGTCTCGACGTAACCGCTATTCCAATATCGATCGAAGCTCTTCGTAAGATCAGCATTAAAGGAAGCCCCCGATACGATGATGCCGACGTTTCGCGAATGATAGAAATAATCACCAGACCAGTTGCTTGTGCCAAGCCACGCCTTGTCATTGTCAACAACGAGGAACTTGGAATGAATCGTGCGGGAAAACGGAACGAAGCCCATGGAGTGTTCAGGCACGGTCAGCATTTTCGTCTCAATATTGTCGATCTGCTGAAGACGTTTGAGGTCTTTCATCTTTTGGCTGCTCGCAGTAGACCAGTCCGAAACGAGCATTCTGACCTGGACACCGCGCGCTGCAGCACGTTGAAGCGCTTCATCCAGCTCCGTAAAAGAGGTCTTGTCATAATTGGCCGTCTGATAATCGAGAAGCTGGAAGGAAACGGACGTTTTGGCTTCGTCGATCATGGCGATGATCTTTGGCAAATCCCACATGGCATCGCATGGCAAAACGTCTTTGGGGCTCGCGACCGTTTCGACAGTTATTTTTTCACCATTGTACGTCGTTTCAACGCGGACAGGACATTTGTTCTTGACAGCTACGGCCGTCGCCGTCGGGTCGAGCGCAAGGTTCCAGTCAATTTCAAAAATTTCCTTGAGCGGATCGACGAGTTCCGGCAATGCAAGGCGTGCCCCCATTTCAGAGATCTGCTGAAGCGACCGCCAGTCGAAATTCTGGGAACCAAAGTAAGCCGTCTGGCCATCAACGATGAAATACTTGGCATGCTGAACTCCACCGGCAATAGCTCCGTAATCGATAATACGTAGTTCTACGCCAGGCATGGCTGCCAGTTTGTCTGTCAACGGGATATTGTCTTCCTTATACATCTTCTTATCGACGATAAAACGTACCCTCACACCACGCTCGGTAGCCGCCTTGAGCGCATCCATGACGCGCGCAAGTGCCGTACCTTCGCGTTCGTTCGTGTAAAATTCGCTAAAATCAATAGTCGATTTCGCCGACTGGATGGCATCGAGCCAAGTATACTCCACATCAATAATATTGGCATTGTCGAGCGTCGTTTCAAGCGGCCAGGATTCATAAAGCATGATCGGCGCTTCTTTTGTCGATGGCACTTCTACGGTCTTGCGCGGTGCTGGGCGTGAGTTCACGACAGGTTCCTTAGCGACAGGCGCGCTTTCAGAAGCTACCTGTGGCGCTGTCTTTGTTCCCGAACAAGCCATCAGCATCAGCGTCGTCATCATCAAAAAATATTTCAGCGTGCAGTTCATGTTTTTCTCCGAGCAATGGGGTTCTGGGGATTTATGCGCTTGTTTTTCCGACTCTCTCAAAGGACTTTGGCGTCTTCACATAAAAAAAGTCCGACCATTTTCGGACGCATGTCAT
>JAFOHE010000014.1 GCA_017421975.1 Pseudomonadota bacterium | reverse complement strand
TCTTTGAGTTCATTTCCTATTTTCTTTCTGTCTGCTTTAGTAGTAACCTTACTCAGAACCTTACGGACTAAATGGACTTTGCAGCGTTGCCATTTTGCTTTAGGGAACACTTCTGCTTTAGCAAAGAATAATCCTGCAGCACCATCAGAGACAATCAATTTAGGGCATCTAAGACCTCTTGCCTTCAACGATTTGAACAACTTAAGGTAACTTTCTTTGGACTCATCAGGATATGCTTCAATGGCGAGAACCTCACGTTCATAGGACGCACGAAGTCCTGAGACAACGATTATACCTATGTGCGTAGAATGTCCTTCCACAAATGCCTTCTCAAACACTGCATCAACGAATATGACAGGATAATCGAGGTTATTCAGACGTCTATGTCTAAACTCTTCAACGGTATCATTGACCTCTCCTATGATTGCACTTACTTGACCTTTGGAGATTCCTTTAATGCCCATTGACTTCACAAGGTCATTCATACGCCCCATTGAGACGCCGCTTGCATAGGCATCAATGATTGTCTGTTTGAGTGCTTCTTCATACCTTTGATAGCGCTTCAAAAATGACGGTATATACCCTCCTTTTTTCGGGTGAGGTATCCTTAAAGTCAATGTGCCTGCAGTTTGTATCAAAGCGCCTATGACGGTATCCACAGCGATAAATTTTTTGCCCTTCTGAAGTTGCTCTTGATGTCGTATGTTCATATCTTTTAGCACCTATCTTCGCATCAAACTCTGCCTCTATGAGCAGATTTAATGTTGTCTCCATTAAATCCTTTATAGGTTCGTTTGAGTCCATTGAGCGTTTGAGGACGTCGAAGACCTCAGGTGATAACTGTGGAAGTCGCGTAGTGTTCATGGTATGTTCCTTTAGGGCACCTCATGTAGTCCTATGTAGGTACCGTATGGGGTATCGATATATCAATATCCTGAACTTGTAAACAATTTCCTGAAAATCTGTACACTTTTATGATCACTATCGAGACTTCCCCCCACGCCAAAATGATAAAACAGATATATTTACAAATCGATTATTAATAAATCGGTCCATTCGGGCACGCTTCAATGCTATATGTCGTCGAGACATTATTATTCTCAATACATTCATTAAAAGCGACATAGTCCTCATTACCGTACGCATCATCAACGCTAAAGAGAATTGCAATCTTTTCGGGGTTGAGTGTGACAGTCGTTTCGGTGCCAACGAGCGTCCCCTTCATGTCCCAATCAAGCGAAACAGCTTTGGTGCTACCAGCAGAGAGGGGCGGTTCGGCATAGACCGTACCCAAATAAACCGTGTACGTCTCACCATCAGTATGTATATAATTATTGGTATAGAAAGAGACAGCAATAGGCGCTGAAACGCCTAACGAGCCAGCATTTCGTACATTTGCAATAAGCGTGATACGAGATTTATTTGCATCAGTCGTATCGCATTTGTCGAGCGCATAAGTAAATTCACCGGCAACAAAATCGGGCGCCAAATGGACGGACGGCTGAACGTTCATACGATAATTATTGAGATGTGGATTAAGCCAGTTGGCTTCTTCGTGCTTCGGCACAGAACCATCTTCATTGATATTTGTCACGTGATAAGCGTGCTGGTTCCAAATACGGCGCGTGCGTACCCAGTTATCAGATGAGTCTGCATAGACCGTGATACCTCTGGATGGCGTTCCTTCATCGACGACGACAATTTCAGTTCGTCCGTCGTTATCCACATCGACAATAATGGGATTTTCAATAACAGTGCCCGATGTATTGGCCTGCTCCCACAAAATTTTGGGAGCAGTATATTCCTTACCATTATCTAATTTATTTTTCTCATCTGAAGGTTTTCCAGAATAAATACGAATTTTTTGTTCATCGCGATAAACGACTTCGGCGATACCATCGCCTTCGAAATCAAAGACGGACGATCCTGTTTTGTTACTTGAAGCATCTTTCGTCTTGCTCGCCCACACCATTTGCCCGCTCTGTCCATTGAACACGGAATAAGCAAGTTCACCTGCAACGCCAATATCAGGGCCATTAACGCCGTCGAAATCGCCAATGACGGGATTGCCACCACCCACTTTTGAAGACTGTTCCGATTCCCAGACGAGGCGCTGTTTCCAGACAGTTTTGCCTTCAACGACAGTTTTATACACTTTCCAGACAGAGACAAAACCACTTCTTACACGGACAATTTCGGGAACAAGTTCACCTGGCCAGCTTGGATCATTATCATCTTTGACGAGGTCTGCAACAGCTGTATACCAATAACTTTGTTTATTTTGAGAGCCATTACGATTAAAAGATGCCGAATCTTTATTCATCACGATCTGGCAATTTTTATCGAAAATATGGTCGCTGATAATCTCCATCTCCCCATCCTGATCGAGGTCAGCGACGCTAAAGAAGCTGTGGTACCATGCGCCTGCATTCGGGAGTTTCACAGGCCAATTACACTTCCAAGGTACAGATGTACTCTGGCCTTTATCGACATATTCTTTAACCGTTTTTCCATCCAAAATCCCCTGTGTTGTAATGACAGACGGGTATTCACTGCCATCCAGATTGGCAATCGTGGGATGATAATCGGACCAATAACATCCGCTGAAAGCGCAACAACACCCGCCTTGAATAAACGACGTACCGGCGGGTTGATCGACAGAAGCCTTTTGAACCCATTGATAGCTATCCTCGGTTTTGACGAGGTTCATAATATATAATTTATTTTTATCAAGTGATGTACCGATACCACCAACCATCACATCGACGATACCGTCGTTATCGATATCGGCGACGCCGACTTCATTATGACGATTATAATAAATGCGATAATTTTCACCTTTTTGTGAAGCATCTGTTCTGGCAATCAACGTTCCTTTATCACCCGATAAAACGTTTAATGTGTAATTATTATCTACAAACACGACATCAGGAATATCATTTTGATCAATTTTTCCATCATTATTATCATCGGTCATATTAATGACCATGGGCGTCTGAACAACACCATTGGCATCAGGAACGCGATATTGCCATTTTATTTTTGGCTCAAAGACCCCCGTAGGCGGCACATAGATACAAGCATTTTCGTTGGCATCGGCGGAAACACAACGATGTGTCGATACATCACATGTACTCCAATAATCACAGTCATTTTCGTCTTTGCAAGAGCCAGGACTTGTCGGTTCGAGGCATTTATCAAAGACACAGACTTCTTTTGAATTGTCGCAACAGAATTCATAATTCGCGCCACACCGCGTTCCTTGCGTTTCGTCACAGGCAATATGGCAACCATTTTCGTAGCAGACAAGGTCCTCATCGCAACAAATCTCACTTTTTGCTTCGCCGCACATCACATGTTTATCGTCACAGACAACGCGGCAATAGGAATCATTATAACATTCATAACCTTCTTTGCAGCAGATCTGAGCCGTCGTACAAGCTTTCCTGCCATCCACACACTGCCTTTCGCATTTACCACGTTCGCTGCACGCATAATCCTCTGGACAATAGAAACCGTCACAAGGCGGCTTACCCGTCGTCTCACTGATCGGCATACAAAGGCCGTTGTAGAGATCACACCCTTCCCCTTCGGCACAACACACGCCTGAGCACAATGTCGTTTCACAGTCCACACAGGTATTATCGACACAGCTCTGTTCAGCAGAACACCCCATACACGGATCATCGAGCGGCACACAGGACGTTCCATCACATCGTTCATTCGGCGCACACGTCGCACAAAAACTCGTTGGTTCGATACAGCGGTTATTGCGACAGACCTGATCTTCGCGACAATTCAAGCATCCCGTATGAACCATAGTATCTTTATCATAGCAAATTCCGCCGACGCATTTTGTCGCGTCACCACATCTGGCACAAGCCTCTTCGACAGAGACGCACTGGGCATCGACGCACGTCTGTCCCTTCGTACATTGTGAACACGCATGATTGACAGTATCCGCAACGCATGAACCGCTTTGACAAACCTGATGCGGGCCGCAAGCCGGTTTACAGACATTCGTATCATCCCCTGTATTGTCGAGGCATTTGCCGTCATCATCGCAGACAGAACATCCAGTCGGACATTCTGTTTTGCCCCCCACGTCATCTAAACACACGCCGTTGTCACAATTCACGCAATCGTCGTCACATTTTACACACCCATCGGTGCAAGGCGTATCGTGGTTATTGGGATCATCCTCTTTATTGTCGAGGCATTTGCCGTCATCATCACAGACCTGACAGCCTGAAGGGCACTCCATTTTGCCATCCAGACACACGCCATTGTCACATTTTACGCACCCTTCGGCGCATGTCGTCTCCTGGTCAGACACGTGCCCGCCTTCTGAAGCATCAGAGCCACATCCGGCGAGTAAAAGTGTTGATAAAACCAGACAATGCATATACTTTCCCGTCATTTGTATCCTCCTTGCAATGATCGCATAACAGACAAAAAGGTCTTGAACACACAGGATCACCCGATGATCCAGCGTTTTACGCACAATATCATATAGTGGATTATTTTAAAAATTGGAAAATACAATTTCAAGAAAATGCAAGATGATGCCTGCCTGAGCATATTTAAGTCTGAGTCATCCTGCTACTTGTTTTCAAGCAACAGAACCATTGGTGAACAGCGCAAGGAGTGTCCCTTGCCACAAGTTTTTTCTGATGCCAACTAAATCTACAAACAAACAAGGATTAGACTTTGACAAGGACGCATTAACACGTCGATGTCAAAGTATGCTCTAATCTTAAAAAATAAAAGGAATAATAGCTTTAGGTTTTGTCTTTGCGAATTCCTCCGGAAATTCTTCCTGATACTTTTTATGAATACGCCTTGCGCGTGGTGCAAGATTTGCGAATGTCCAAATGAAAAAGACGAGTCCAGCCCAAGACCACGTCAGGCATGCAAAGCCGAGCCATTCAATACATTCGCCGAAATAATTGCCACTAGTCACATAACGATACATGCCACGTGTCGGAAAGTAATGTTTTGTGTCCCCAGGCTTTCGAAGCGTGCGAATCACATGATCCGAATGAATATTGATCGCCATACCCGCCAGATAAATCACCGTCCCCACAATAAATTGTGGGGTCGTCAGCCAATCGACGGTATAGCGTTCAAGCGGCGATACATAAAAGAGCCAGCCCCCTTGCATGAGTGCATTTAATAAATTAAAAACGACGCCCATGGTAATAATCGATAACGGCATACTGCTTTTGCCGCGAATGAGCATAGGAAATATAAAAGATCGCTGGAAATAATGGAGTTCAAAAATAATAAGCATCGCCAGGCATGCGATGTTTGATGTTCTATCTGAAAGTGCAAAAAGCACGATCATAAGGATAAAAACGGGCGATTCCATCAAGACCCAGCCTAAGCGGTTGGGGATAGATGGCCCCCATTTTTTTGTTTTAAACATGCCGTAGCCGGCATCAACAAAGAAGAGAGAAATGAAGACAACGACAGCAATCACCGTCATTACGATAAGAAATATCGGATAAAAAGAAATGAGTTCAGCCATTGTCATTACCTTCGTTTTTCCATGTGGCAAAGCCGTCTACCATAGCCTGTCTGACATTCTGACTAAATTGTTGTGCACGCTGATGTTCATTTTGAAACAGGTCGGCGTCGGGCGCGGACATTGCAGGTAAGACGCGCACATAACACTGACCAGGTTTAATGCGAAGCGTCGTTTTTGGCATAATTTCAAAAAGCCCGCGCAAAAGGATGGGAACGACAGGCACATCATTTTGAATAGCATTAAAAAACGCGCCCAATTTAAATTCCCCCATTTTCCCCGTTGCAGAGCGTGTACCTTCAGGGAAAATAAAGACGCTTCCGCCATCGGCAATGGTATCGTGAACCGAGGCTTTGAGGCGCTCAAAACGCGCCTGGTCGTGCGTTCCACGATAAACTGGAATATGTTTTTCGAGCTTTAGCGCACGCGACAAAAGCGGAATTTTAAAAAGTGTGGATTTCGCCAAAAAGCGCACATCACGATCAAAAATACAACACATAACAATCGGATCAAGTGCACACGTATGATTAGCAACATATATACAGGGTTTGCCAATATACAATGCTTCTGGATTTTCAATTGTCCATTCAATTCCAAAAGAATGAATGAGTTCACTCGCCCAATAGGCGCGTCGCGCATGAGCTTCGTCGAAAGACAGGGTCTTTGTTTCAGCCAGGTAGGCACTGGCAAGGCGCCTGAACGTCAAAATATTTGTAATAACAGTTGGCATGGCAAAAAAAGAAAAAGAGAACGTGAAAAAGCGCCTGCCGAAACGACGGTCAGGCGCAATGGATTATATCATACCGAGACATTCGGATAGCATGAGTTTAGTAAATGATCGTTTCACATTCGACAAGTTTTGTCGAAGTACTCGTATTGTCATTTTCCAGACACTCGTTATAGGCGACATATTCGCTGTTACCTGCGGCATCATCCACGACGTAGATAATTTCTGCATTATCTGGATTCATATTGGTGACAGTATGTTCGACGCCTTCAATCACGACTGTGCCCGTTCTGTTCCACGAGAAATTGACGCTGACCGTCGCACCAGCAGAAATCGACTGATTTGTATAAGCCGTACCAATAAAGATACGACTCGGCACACCTTCATAAACGTAATTATCGACATAAATGGAGACGCCAACTTTGTCCGAAACCCCCAGGGAACCTTTATTGCGAACAAAGAGCGTCATTTCAACGTTTTTCGCTTTATCCGAACAATGATCGGAAGTGTGTTCGAGGCCCGCAGGAACAAAATTCGGCGCGAAATTGACAAGTGGCTGGACATTCATGCGGTAATTATTGAGATGAGGGTTAAGCCAGTTGGGTTCTTCATGGACAGGCACTGAACCGTCTTCATTAATGTTCGTGACATGATAAGCGTGCTGGTTCCAGATACGACGCGTACGCACCCAGTTATCACTCGTATCACGGTAGACATCAATGCCCGTAGGAAGATTTGTCCATTCCGGCCCCTGATAAGAATTGTTACTTGGCGTACCATATTGGTTTTGAGGCTGACTCACCATGACGATTTCGGTACGACCATCGTTATCGACGTCGACGATGAGCGGATACTCGATGACGGTTCCGGAAGTATTCGGCCACCACCAAAGGACTTTGGCATCCATGTAACCATCTTTATCGGTATCGATGACTTTGCCGTCCTCATCGTACCCCGCGCCCTGCCCAGAATAAATGCGGATGCGCGTCTCATCGCGATAAACGACTTCTGCAATGCCGTCACCTTCAAAGTCAAAGACGGAAGACCCCGTGCTATAGCTGGAAGCATCGATGGTTTTGCTCGCCCAGACGATCTGCCCCGTCTGACCATTGAAAACAGCGTAATGATATTTACCAGCGACGCCGATATCCCGCTGACCGTCGCCATCGAAATCGGCGATGACGGGATTGCCACCGCCTGTCGAAGTCTGTTGGGTTTCCCAAATGCGGCGCTGTTTCCAAACAGGTTTTCCATCAACGACAGTTTTATAAACTTTCCATACGGAAACATAACCATTTCGCACACGCACAATTTCGGGTTTGAGTTCGCCCGGATGCGCCGGATCATTGTAATCCTCAATGAGATCGGCCACCGCCGTATAGCGGTAATCTTCTTTTGCGGCAGTTCCGTCAAGTTTCATGGACTGAGCAGCATTGGTATGGCTAATCAACACCTGACATGCCCCACCGCCCGTCGTCGAAGCATCGTAAATATCGGTATCGATGACTTCCATTTTGCCATCCTGGTCGAGATCGGCAAGCGCAAAGAAATTGTGGTACCAAGTCGACCAATTCGCAATTTTCAAGGTACATTGGAATTTGCTCCAATCGTTACCGCGGATGACACCACGCGTCGTCACAATGTCCGGAACGCCGTCAGCATTGACATCGGCGATCGTCGGATGAACATCCGCCCATCCTTCTGAAAGGCTTGTCATTTCTGGTGAACGATACTTCTCCACCCACTTATAGGTCGTTACGCCATCTTTGACTGTCGGTCTTAAAACCATGGCGTAGAGATAATTTTTCGATTGCTGTGACGATGGCACAACAACTTCGATCTCATCATCGTTATCGATATTGGCAGCGGCAATATCGTTATGCTGATTAAAGATTCGATTGCTCGACGCCGCATGGAGTTTTCCCGTTTTACCATCGAGGGCTTTAAGATATTTGCTCGAATTGACGAAAACAACTTCCGGAATATCCTTTTCATCAATGACACCATCTCCATTATCGTCCGTCAAATTGATGACGATAGGCGTCGCGACGACGTTATCTTGATAATGCCACTTAACCGCTGGTTCAAATTCACCGACTGGCGGTTGATATGTACACGGTTCTTCGACTTCCAAAGCAGAGACACACCGTTTTGTCGTCGCATCGCATACACTCCAGATGTCACAGTCATTCTCCGTTTCGCAAGTATCAGGCGACGTTGGCGTGAGACATTTGCCATAAACACAGACCTCGGTCGCATTATCGCAGCAAAATTCGTAATTCGTCCCACAACGCGTGCCTTGCGTCTCATCACAAGCAATATGGCAGCCATTTTCGTAGCAGACAAGGCCCTGTGCACAACAGACTTCGTGTTTGGCATCACCACACATGGTCTGTGTTTCATCGCAAGCGACGCGGCAATAGGAATCATTGTAACATTCATAGCCATCTTTACAGCAGATCTGTGCGGTCGAACACGCTTTTCTGCCATCCAGACACTGTCTTTCACATTTCCCCTGTTCAGTGCAGACAGAATCATCCGAACAGTAGAAACCATCACAAGGAGGCTTTCCGGTTGTCTCACTGATCGGCATACAAATGCCAGAATACAGATCGCATCCTTCCCCTTCGGCACAACACACGCCCGAACACATCGTCGTTTCACACGGGACACAAGCATTGTCAATGCAACTCTCTTCAGCCGAGCACCCCAAACAAGGATCATCGAGCGGGGTACATTTTGCACCATCGCACCGTTCGTTTGGCGCACACGTCGCGCAAAAGCTCGTCGGTTCAAAACATCGGTTGTTTCGACAAACCTGATCTTCGCGGCAATTCAGACATCCCGTATGCACCATAGTATCTTTGTCATAGCAAATGCCACCGACACATTTTGTCGCATCTCCGCATTTGGCACAGGCATCATCCACAGAAACGCACGTTGCATTAACACACGTTTGTCCCTTGTCACATTTGGCACACGCATGATTCGCTGTATCTCCAACACAGCTGCCATTTTGACAAATCTGATTATCCTCACATGCAGGCGTACAGACGGCGGGGTCATTTTTGTCTGTGTCATCCTCTTTTTGATCGAGGCATTTGCCATCATCATCGCACTGCTTGCAACTTGCCGGACATTCTTTATTGATATTATCTTTGTCCAAACAAACGCCGTTGTCACAGTTCACACAACCTTCAGCACAGGTTTTCCCGTCGTCAGACGCACCTGTCCCCTGGGAAGCATCGGAGCCACATCCGGCGAGCAAAAGCGTCGATAAAACAAAACAATGCATATACTTTCCCGTCATAAGTGTATCCTCCACGGTTGAACCAAGACAGCCACATAACCCCATAAACGCCATAGATCATCGCAAGAATCTGACGTTTTTACATGCTTATCATAGTGGATTATGATTAAAATTGGAAAATGCAAACGTGAAAACTTCAAATAAATACCGCACACGCGCATAACACAGATCACATGTTAGACAAACCTAACAACAAGTTCTCTCATAACACTGATAAGCGTGTAAACCATGCAAAGCCCAGTCCCCCCCCCATCGCTCGTAACGATTTTCCCGAAGAAAAAATGCAGCCCCCCACCAGCACAAACCTCTCACAGCCTGGTATTTTGTCCCAACATCTTGTGTGACCAAAGCCTCCCTGCATTTTTTGGAAAATGAATTGAGTGACCAAGGATCAACCAGAAAACTGAATCGCTACCCTCTTTCATGGCTCAATCATTATTACAATGATTGCCAAGTATGCACAAATCCGATAACATAGCTTGTTTATGTGTAAGGCATCATGAATTGATGGCTTGCGTTCTGTTTTATGCTTAGGGAGGTTTTTCTTTGGACGATCCGTCATTATCGTCGCTTATGTTAGGTGGTGTTTCCGCTGAAGCGCTCATTTGTTTTATTGTTTCATTGCCTTGCGTAGCCTTTTTTGCAGTTGGCAACCGCATTTTGACGAATTTTGGTGTCGTTCGGGCACGTCGTATGCTCGAAGACGGCAAAAAAGTTTTTGAACCTTTCGTCGAAAATGCCGATCGTTTCTTTATGACGCTCAACCTTTTAGAAATGGTGAGCGTGATCGTCATGATCGCATTCGGTCATGAAGTGCTTTCCACTTGGATCAAGGCGAGTTGGGTTGTCTGGATCATCTTGGCGGTTTGCTTTCTCACGTTTGATCTGCTTTTTGTACGTTTTTTTGGCCTTGCCGATGAGCACAGTCTCGCGGGCCGATATGTCAGAATCCTTCGCCCCCTTGCCCTTATTCTACGTCCGTTGACCTTTATTCTGACGCTTCTCGTCAAGCCTTTTACGAAGCCCGACGAAGAGCGTTTTGCTGATGCGGATCGCATTGAAGAAGAGCTTGAGCTGATGGTCGACGAATCGACGCGTCACGGCGGCCTTCAGTCTATGCAGGGCAAGATCATCAGTTCCGCCATCGACTTCGGCGAGACAACGGTGCGCGAAGTCATGATTCCGCGCACGGATCTCACGATGTGCGAAGTCAAAACGAAACTTGACGATGCTCTGAAACTTTGTGTTCAGGAAGGTTACAGTCGTTTGCCCGTCTACGAAGATGACGTCGATACAATCGTCGGTATTCTTTACTATAAAGATCTGATGAAACGGGTCTACGAGCTCGAAAATGACCCACAAAAGCGTCAAATCGAAACCATTCGTCCCCTCGTGCGCGAAGTGAATTTTGTCCCCGAAACAAAGCATCTCCAATCGCTTTTCAACGAATTCCAACGGGAACATTATCATATAGCCGTTGTCATTGACGAATTTGGTGGCACAGCCGGTATCGTGACGCTCGAAGACATTCTCGAAGAATTCTTTGGTGAAATCCAGGATGAATACGATTTTGAAGAAAATCCGATCGTCCCCATGGATGGCGACGGCAATCAGGTTCAGGTCGATGCCAAAACAAACGTGTCTGAAATCGCCGATTTCTTTGATGTTGAAATTGAAGAAAATGCCGATTTCGATACCGTCGGCGGTCTCGTTTCGTTTGAATTGGGACGCGTCGGTGCCGTCGGCGATGAAGTTACTGTCGCTGGCCTCCGATTTACCGTTCTCGAAGCCAACGAAAAATGCATCCTTAAACTACAAATTGTACGTGTCATCGAAGAAACTGTTTCTGACGAAGACAATCACTAAACTTATACAAATTAAAATCAATCCGTATTCTACACGCCACAAGGCGTGTGGCATATATATTTTCCATAGCGGTTACTTTTCCGTTACCGTTGTTCCACACATCCTTGTAGTGCGAAACAATCTTATTTTTCCATCCTTCATGCCTTCTGCTGACATGTCAGGTGTCTTTTTTTGACATTATAACCTGGTTTTTGAGCTATGCGATTTGAAAACATTTTTCACGGTGTGATAAGCAAAGTGCTTTCACACGCGCTCGGTGTCTTTATCACAGCACTGTTGCTCACAGTTCTGGCCGTGTTCATCATCGTTTCCCGTTTTGATATTCGAAGCGATCTCAAAGACCTGATGCCCCAAAATGCACCCAGTGTCGTGGATACTTTCAAGATATCTGACAGGCTCGGCAGCATTCAATCGCTCCAGGTGATTGTAGAAACGCCACAGCTTCACCTCATCCAGGATGCGCAACGGCAAAGTGAAGCTTATGCCACCTGCCTCGAACAACTCCCCATGTCCGATAGCTTTAGCGCTGAAAAGCCGCCAATCGGTGAGCATTGGTGCGATTCAACACTCGTCTTGTTCGGATCACAGTTTGTCTCGAAAATCGCTCAACTCGATTCCGTCGGAAACGTCTCTTTCTTCAATGATAAACGTTTTTTCGAAAATAACATCATGCTCTATGCCGGTGTCGATGACCTTGAAAAAGCTTATCACGAAATTGACGAACGACTCACAGAAGCCAGACGACAATCCGGCGAATACAAAGCTTGCCTGATTGCGGAAAATGATGAAGCTGCCTGCGCCGACCTCTTGCCAGGCATCAAAAAAACTGAAGATGATGCCCAAGGTAACGATCTTAAAACAGAATTACTCAAGCGCTATCAGGACTCAGAACTCGCCCATATCAAAACGCTACCGCTCGAACGCCTCAACGACGGTGCCTGGATACTCCGCTTAAATATCCGCTTCAAAGGATCCATGACGAGCGTCAAATCGGTTCAACAGGAAGTCAAGCGCATCGAGGCCATCGTCTCTGAACTCGACATTCCAACGAACTACGATCCGTCGATCAAAATCGTTTATGGCGGTGGTTTGAGTGACCTCAAAGCAGAATACAGTGCCATCGTCAACGATATCGTTCGCTCGATATCCATAACCATCCTCAGTATTCTCGCACTCATCGCTATTTTCTTCCGCTCTGGTCGCTCAGCACTGCGCATATTCGTTCCGCTTTTGATGAGTACATTATGGTCCCTGGCCATCACTTTTGTGACCGTCGGTTATCTCAACATCATCACCGCCTTCATTTTCGCGCTTCTTCTCGGACTTGGCATCGACTTTGGTATCCACCTTTATGCACGGTTTAACCGCGAGCGGTCCCTGGGCAAATCCATCAACGAAGCCCTCTCCATCTCTGTCGTCGAAACAGGTACGCCCATTTTTTATGGTGCTTTAACGACGGCTGCCGTCTTTTTCTCCCTCATGCTCGGCAGTTTCCGCGGCTTCACTGAGTTTGGTTTTGTCGCTGGCATTGGCGTCCTCCTGGCGTTTATGACGATGTGTACTATTCTTCCCGCTATGACGGTTCTCTTCGAACGTCTATGGCCATCCAAAGTGCGAGAACTCAAAAATGCATCTCCCATTCTGCCCGAGAAAACAAAACGCTTTTCACCGGCCATCATGGGTATCTCTTTGGCAGCAGTTGGGTTCGGCATCTGGTGCGTTTCGTGTATCCCCAATATCCAGTTCGAAGAAAACTTCTACCGTCTTCGCATGCGCGAAGATCCCAACTCAGTTCACAATAAACAGGCTGAACGCTATCAGGAAACTTCGATCAGACCGTCGTCACCAACGTACGCCGTTCTCAATAATCCCGATGAAGTTGCGGCACTCGAACTCATTCTCAAAAAGAATATCGAATACAAAAACTTCAACTTATATCGGAAAATGTTCGATTTTTATCCGAATACGTTGAATTATCTGAGTCAAACGCTTCCCGAGTTGCTTCCTAGCACAAAGCAACAACGCACATGGCCAATGCTTGCCGCCATGAGTCGCCTCATTCCGCAGAGAGATCGAAACGATATTTCAGTTGTTCCATTGAGCCCCTCCTATGGTGCCGAAAAATCGCGCATTCTCCGCAATATTCGAAGTTTCGCCCTGAGCTATCCAGAAACCGCGAAAACGCTTCATTCGCTCATGCCCGAAATTTTCCATGAAAGCAATACATACAATGCGTTGCCCGTTGTTGTGTGGGAACAGAACCTGCTACCCAAGCCCTATTGGTCAGCCATTCCGACTCAGCGTCCAAGCCAGCAACTGAGTTCCATTTCAGCGTATGCCTCCATCTTCAGCTACTTGCCAGGCACAACGCTCCAGCAACAAGAACGTCTCGAAATCATACAAAAGATTCGCGAAAGGACGAGTGACCGCAATATCCGCTTCCTACCCACCAACGAAAAGAAAAAGATTCAGGATCTGCGCCGCTATTTTGTCGAAAATACGGTATCCATCGACGATCTCCCCGAGTGGGTAAAAATCCAATTCAAAGAAGGCGGTGAGCATCCGTTGCCCCCACGTGAAGGCTCTGGCGTCGATTATGCCTTCGGCAATATTGGCGTCATGTATCAGGCGACTTCGACTTACGTCGGGTATCAGGCCCACCAGCTCACACAAGAAATCAGAAGTCTTCGCGTTGGAGACAAACCCGTCACGGCCTCGACGAGCGCATTTATTTATTCGGATATGCTCAATCTCATCAAAACCGATGGTGTCCGCACTTCCATGATGGCCCTCATCCTCATTCTTCTGATCGTCTTTATCCAACAAAAGAATCCCGTTCTCGCCCTCATCGTTTCTCTTCCCGTGCTCTTTGGCCTCGGCACCACGATTGCCTTCATGACTTGGTTCAATCTCAAACTCGGCCTGTTCAACATCGTCATGATTCCCGTCACGCTTGGCATTGGTATCGACGGCGCCATCTATCTACTCCAGCGTTACCAGACGCTTGGACGCGGAAGTGTCCTGGAAGCCGTGCGCCAGGTCGGCGGCCCCGTATTCATGAGTTCTGCAACGACTGTCGTCGGCTTCGGCGGCATGACGATGAGCCAACACATGGGTCTCAATACCATGGGCCAACTCGCCATTATTGGCATCAGCATCTGCTTCTGTTCGACGTTCCTCATCGAACCTGGTCTAATCCTCATCTCCGAAAAACTCGGTATCAAAGCCTTGACCGATCACGATTATCAACCTCTATCATCCGAAAAGGCATGATGCTTCGCCTGACAGCGTGTCACGACACGCTATAAGCACCGTGTCACGACACGCTGCTACGGCTCGCCATCGCGGCTTTTAACGCCGCTATCCCAAAGGGATACGCGGCGTTTTTTATGCCTTTTACGTGATCGGCAAAAGCCCGTATGAATGGCATTATCATCGAAAAACATAAATGTCATAAAGAAGAGCATTGTGATACACTTCTTTTAATCATGCTGATTTTCCTTCTTCTTTTGCTGTCTGGATTCTCAAGCTAAACATGACGATGTGGAAATATGCAAGTCCAGTTGTTCGTATGTTTTTTCTATACACGCAAAGTCTGTAGATAACGCATTATATAAAGCCCGTAGGGCTTTGGGCGAGTAGCCCCGGCAACGCCGGGGGTAAAAGCAAAATCAACCCATATAAACCTCGTTAAAGGTTTTCGAGAAAAAATTCAAATCATGCCAAATACCTATTCCCAAATATATATTCATTATGTTTTTGCAGTGCTTTCGCGAGACACATCCCTTGATGTCCAATGGCGTAAATCTCTTTACCAGCATATCGGTGGAATTGTTAGGAAAAGAAAGCAATAGATGATAGCTATTGGC
>JAFOHE010000139.1 GCA_017421975.1 Pseudomonadota bacterium | reverse complement strand
TTCTTTTTCACGATAGAGGGCATCGCGGTTCTGACGGCCATCCACATAGTTGCTCGTATCTTCTGAAGCGTACTGCGAAGCGGCTTGAACACGGCGATGTCCACCAAAATCCTTGCTTTCCATCTCGTCATCAAGTTTTTTGGGACCACCGTCGAAATTATCCCAGTCATCCCACCCCTCACTCGTTTCGAGCTGGTCACCGCGTTTTGGGGCTTTCCAACCTTCCTTGAGTTTATCCTCACTGGCATCCCATTTTTCGGCTGTATCTTTTTGATTTTGGTCCTCGCCGTCACCGGCCCATTTATCGTCCTCAGCCCAGCGCCTGCGTTTTCGGCTTTCTTCTGTACTGTTCCAGGGATCATCCCCCCATTTGTCAAGTTCAAAATCGTCACGTGCTTTATAATCACTCGGACGATTCGGACTATCTAGATTGAGTTCATCTAAATCGATTGCCTGTGTTTTACCTGACTGGAAGTTCATTATCGTTACCTTACAGAATGAGAAACACTCCAAAAAGGAGCTGTTCTATCTAACGCACCTTACATCTTTTATCAACACAAATCACCTCACAAACAGAGATCGCATTGATGATTCCCCCTATGAGGTGAATTGTTACGGTTTCCCTGAGACTCCGTTTCCCGACATTGAAAACCCGGCCATAAACATGGTATTCTGGCGTCACGCATTGATTCGCTTCATTTGTTTGGAACAAATGACCGATTCCCGTAGATCCAACATGTCTAATCCTTATATTTCGCCACTCACGACCCAATTTTTGGAAGAAACGCTTCCGGCAAGCCATGCCCCCTGCTTTTCAGGCAGGGCCCAAGCCTTGCGGTTTTTCGCACTTCTTCAAGCTTTTGCCGCAATGGCGTTTTATATGTTGGATCAGGTGAGCATCGCGCTTTTTTTTGGCGTAACGGCATCCTTACTTCTCTTTCTGCTTTCATGCCTCTACACCCATTATCTCATTCAGTGGCGTTGCATGCGGCAGGGTGCGTTTCTCTATGCATCGCCTAAAGCGCAGTTATCCTATGCCCTTTCCCCCGGAAGCCGTTTCCGTATTTCCGTCAAACTGACAAACGGCCTGCGCTCGCCGCTTCACGTCACGCAGATTCAACTTCTGACGACATCCCATCTTTCTCCCGAAACCACGCCGCCTTTTTCCCTTGATCCTGCGTCTGTCTCAGAAATCGAGTTTGAATTCACCATCATAAAGCGCGGCCCGGCAGCCATCTACGGCGTTCAGTTTACTTTTGAAGATCCCTGGAACTTCGTTCGCAGCTCACTCCTCGTCGCCTTCCAGACCAATGTAGATCTGCACACGGCACCAGCAAGCGACGCGCAGATACACGCCTTTGATCACGCACGTGGCACCCCCGCCGATGAACTCGACAGCCTCAGGCCCTTTCAGCGCGGCGACAGGCTCAAGCACATTTTCTGGCGCGGCTATGCCAAGACTGGCGAACTCATGACGCGCGTGCCGACCGTTACACAACCACACTGCCACGTTGCACTCCTCGTTGATGTTTCGCCAATGATGTCAAGTACGCTTCCTTTTCGAGAAACGCATCTCCACCAATGGCTTCCTGAAGCCAAAGCCTGTATTTTCCACGCCGATGCCGTCACGCTCTTTGCGTGTACAAGCCAGGATTCCAGGCTTCTTCTCAAACACGCCCGCCCAAAAACAGCCGTGTCAACGCTTGAAACCGTCTGTCTGCAGCAACACTTGTTTTGCCGGCCAACGCTTCAAGAAGACTGGAACCGCGTCGTCCGCATACTCTGGAAAGACCTCGCCTGTTACCGAAACCGAGATTTTACGCGCATCATCGATAAACGGCCCTATATTGATTCGCCGATGATGATTCAATGGATACGCTATGAACTCGCCATTAACCATCCCAAAGAAACGCGCCAAATCTCACGTGCGACCGATAAAACCATTGCGACACGCTATATGCGCGAGCGGCGTTTGGAATTCGATTGTCCCGTGCCACAAACGACAGCTCGCTTTGTACTCGCACAAAAACAGATTCAGACGTTCAGACACGATCTGAGGCCACAGGAAATCTGGTGTCTGACACACAAAGGACTCGAACGCCTCTCCTAACTCATCATGGGAAAATCACCTGCGCGTTGTCACCGTACATTTTATCATCGCTGTTCCAACCATATTTGTCATGGACATCGATCATGACACGATGCCGTTTGACAGTGGGGCTGCCCCACTGTCAGTTTTGCTCTCCAATTGTGATGCAATAAACGATGTCCATTATCATCTTTAACGTATCACTATTTTATCGACGCTATATCTCAACATGTTTTTTACAATTCTCATTATCATGATAATGTAAAAAACTGTAAATTATTCATCTTCTTCACATATACTTACATTTTCCTCCGTCATAAACAAACGACAATATGAATTCAAATAATAATTATTAAACATCCGTCCAACACCAGGATAATTTATACAACCACTTTCTGGACCAGGTGTACATTCATTTTCTCTTTTTTTACAATCCTTAAGCGTATTCCAGAATGTCTGAAATTCTCCATTATCTTTTAATTCATCATGTAAATAAGATCGATACATACCTGTATTTCCATTCTCATAATTGAAATTCATTTCACCAATTTTATACAGAATTGTTTCATTTAAGATACTAAATTGCATCAAGTAATCGGATAAAACTGAACATTCATTTTTACTAATTTTATACAATTCATAAATTTCTTTAATAATGCCAGCTGAAACACTACCAGTGTTCCCCATAATCGGGGGGTAACTTTCATCATCATAAAGGTAACAACTACCTTTATGATCGAGTAGACTTATTATACCCAAATCGCAACTACAAGTCTGTTTCGTTTTTTCTTCATCTATATATGTTTTATAGGCATTTTCGACACATGTGAAATCACATTCGCAAACATTATTAACCGATCTGTATTCTTGAGTTTTAACATAAGTCATATCAAAATCTTTATCTGTGCATACATATTCGCACGATTCGCATCCACCAAATTGATATACATAATGTGCATTAGATTCGGAACAAGGCATGAGTCCAAAC
>JAFOHE010000138.1 GCA_017421975.1 Pseudomonadota bacterium | reverse complement strand
GATGTGGGCACGTGCCCACATCGCCGATACGCCGCGCGTTCACGCCTATGCGCCGTTGGCGCATACGGCGTTCAGAGCCGTGTCACGCCACGGCTCTGAACGCTACATGGGTGTCTCGCCTTGGTGCGTGTCACAACACGCCCCTACGGCTCGCTGGCGCGTCTATCCCTGCGGGATAGACGCGCCTACAGCGGTTCGATGCTATAAATCTTTATATATTCCGATTCTTCCCATCCATCTTCCAAATGATCACGCTTCTTCCATGCTCTGATGGATACATTTTGGCCAACCTGCAATTGCATATCTGCCTGAGCGGCGGGGTATCTGTGAAATTTCAGTTCTTCATTCGGCGCATCATGCGGTTTGAGGTGCAGGTCCAAATACAGGTGCAGGTGCTCTTTACCTCTCTTTTTGCTGAGATTGCCGGTGTTCACCTTTGTGATGGTGCCTGTGACCGTATACGTCGATTCGGCGATGTACTTCTCCAATTCTTCATCATTCGTATCTTGTTTACGTCCGTCCGTAAGGGAATAATATATAATGGAAATTCCAAGCAATAGGATACGTACAAATGTGAACATGGCCATTCTCGCATTGGTGTTTTGAGCGTCTTTGTTGATCATCATCGGCATGGACGCTGTAGGAGCGCGATTCTCTAAAAAAGTATATCATAATTGGCGCTGAATGCAAGGGGGGGATGATACTTATGGTTTATGACGGTTTAGACTGGCTTTCGAGGTAAATACCGTGTATGTGTTGATTTACAGCGCAAGCTAGTGGTGTAGCGCATTCTTTTCACCGCATGAGGTGCTTTTGGAAGCATCATGGGGTTGGATACAAGTCATGTATCTGCTCATTTTTTTATAGGTTTTCTCGTATGAAACACACAATGTTTTGGTCTATCCTGATTTCGTCTGCCCTTGTCTTTGTGGCTTGCAGCGATGACAACTCTAATTCAAATACAAAACCATCCGGTGCTGAGAATGGCTCACCCGAGAATGGTTCTTCCGAGAATGGTTCTTCCGAGAATGGTTCTTCCGAGAATGAAGACACTGATCTCCGTGCTGCGAAGCTGGCCGATCTTGAAAAAAACCTGGAGCTTAAGCTGTTTGACCAAACGGTGTATCTCTCAACTGGCAGCAAACAGGGGCTCATTGCCCTCCGTATCCCGGATGAGCTTTGGATCATTACCTATACGGATTTTGCAAACGGCGAAGTGACGTTTAACAAAGACAATACTGGCCTGCAAAGCTCCGATACGGATGCCGCAAAGAAAATTTCAGGGGAGCTTTCCGAAGGATTTAAGCTCTCGTTCAAGATCGACAAGGAAGGCAAGCTCCTGTACGCCGTCAATGGTTCGAATGATTACAGCGAAGCCCCCAAAGCCAGCGTCGCCGTTCATAATAACAAGGTTTCAAAAGCCGATGATATCAAGGATAAAATCTATACCTGCACTGCCGGCGATCAAACGCAGGTCTTTAGGTTCTTTGACGGCGTCTATATTTTTGAAAATATCGCCGATGAAAAAGTGTCTTTCTGGCAGGCTGGCCATTACGATATTCAACGCAGTAGTTTGTTGATGCGCCCTGCTTACTTCAATCAACCTGCTGAATCGATGTACATCTATTCGGTGGGCAAAGATAATACGATCACTTCGTCCCAGGATGGCAGCAGTGTGACAATGACTTGCGATGTCGAATCGAGCGAATATGAATACGAAAACGCGAGCGATTTTGTGGGCGATTGGGCTGCGTCGCGCGATGGTGTCGATTGGAACTTCTCGCTCAAAGCCGACGGAACCTTTGAACTCTCCGCGCATGAAGGCGAAAATCTGGTCGAATCCAAGTCTGGGAATTGGGAAGTCTATGGCTATCATATGATGATGAACAACAAAAATTGTCTGCATCCCGAAACCTGCACGCCCAGCATCCATGGCCAGCTCCAGACGGGGCCTATCGATCAGAATACCGGCAAAATTAGTGGCTTCTCGTTCATCCATTCCGATTCGAATACGCCAGCCATGCCGAAATCGTTTGAAGCCCCGGAATTTGCGGGAAACTAGTCGCGGTTTGAGACAATCCCTGGGCTGAATAGTTCCGCTCTGTCGTAACGATTCAGCCTCTGAGCAATTAACTGGTTATTATCACTACTAATTGTTCATTATGCAGAGAATACAGCGATAGCGCAATGGAAATACGCATTTTGAAGAGTTTTATTGCGATTGCACGCGAAGGCAATATGACGCGAGCCGCAGAACGGCTTCATATTTCGCAGCCGGCCTTGTCCAAACAGATGAAGGAACTTGAGGATGAGCTCGACAAGAAGCTGTTTCGGCGCGGCAGCGCAAGCATGAACCTGACCGAAGAAGGCATGTTACTGCTTCAACGTGCAGAAGATATCATAGCGATGGTCGATAAGACTGTATCAGAATTCAAATCGCTGGATGATATTACGGGCGGCGATATTTATATCGGTTGTGGTGAATCCTCATGCGCTAAAACGCACAAACCACAACAGTTAATATTTATATCATTGTGAGTTATATGTCAACGCAACCGTTATCCACTTACTTTGGGGCAATATCCCCAATAGATTATCGCCGCATCTATAATTTTGGGATCATCCAACGGCTGATAATATGGATTATACAAATCGTCGGCCTCGCGAAATCCCGCGCGACTCAAAATATGACAAGCAAGACTGTCTAAGATATCTTGTTCGTCGTATGGAGCAGGATCAAATTGAACTATCGTATAGAAATACGCGAGAAATCTATGCGGATCGGGAATGGGATGATCTTGACCTCCATACCACCAAAATAAGTGTGCAAAACTAATCACCTTAATTGGCGTTTTACAGTTCGTCACCAAATAGTCAAACCAGCGCTCGAATACTGCTGGCCAGCCATATTTTTCGATAAGCACATCCGCCCGTTCAAGGTATTCATCCCCTTCTTCTTCGGTATAATCCCATGTAAACCAGTCATGGTCGAACAGATATGCGGTTTCTGTGTCAATTGCACTGTTCATGATATTCACATTGCTTCCCCGTTCAGATTGCTCTGCCAATGTAAAATACATAACCATAATGTTGTTTGTATTGCATATACAACTCAACCTCATGCTGGTTTTGTTCTGCATATTCTTTCATTGTATTACTGTTCGCATACTTAGTCAGCATCCTCTGAATATCGTTGTCTCTCGGCGCAAAGTAATCATCCGTCCAGCACGTTTCGGGCAAAGCAAAGGAAGCAATAAACTGATAGCCACTATTTTGTAGAATAGCTATATTATTATCGATAGTATCCAATTTGCTGCCTGCTCCCGTCCAGAATTGTTCCACCGCAGCCGGATGCGTTCTCGTCAGCCATGAAGGACACGTCACCGCAATATAACCGCCTTCTTTCAAATAATTGTGCCAATGCACAAGCCCCGTTTCAAAGCCGATATTGTCAATCGCACCTTCCGACCAAATGAGGTCCAGCGAATGTTTATCAAAGGGAAGGTCCTCCATCTGCCCGACGATACCAGATACCCGATTGGATAGATTCCGCGCTTTAGCCCTTTGATTGAGAACTTCTACAAAATTCGGGAACATATCCAGGCCAGTAATTCTACCGCGCAAATGCTCTGCCAAAATCAAAGTCTGCCCGCCGGAACCGCATCCCAAATCTGCAATGCGCTCAAATTGATCCCACGGTTTCAGGAAATCAAGTGCCCGTTCAATCATCTCAGGGCTTCCCGGTCCCTGACGGTCTAGTCCGATATGCGCTTCGACTAACAAATCGAGAAATGACGGCTCTTCCGTATTCATGTCGTTTTCTCCTTGTTCGCTCGGCTATTGGCATAGCCAATACGCCTCGCTTTCGCGGCTATCGGCAGTGTGTGCACGTGCCCACATCGCCGATACGCCCTCCGCGCTCGCCTATGTGCATGAGAGACGTTCGGCCGAACGTCTCTACATGCGCATACGGCTCGCGAATCAATATTATGTCAGTTCTGGATGCTGCATGGCAAAAATACTTTTCTGACGCTCAATTTCCTCTTTTAATTGTTCCTCAGTCGGTAAATATAACTTATACTTTGTCGCAAACAACTGTTCATTACCTTTGAGGATGGAATACCTAGCAATATCTTTACTTGTCTCCGAACAAAGAATAATGCCTATTGTAGGGTTATCACTATCAGTCCGTTTCAATTCATCATACATGCGAACATACATATCCATTTGACCGACATCCTGATGCGTGATCGTGCCTACTTTTAGATCGATGAGAACATAGCATTTTAGAATGACATTATAGAAAACCAAATCGATATAATAATCCTGTGTGTCAGTTCGGATAAGCTGTTGACGCGCCATAAAAGCAAATCCTCGGCCGAGTTCAAGCATGAAATCCTGCAGGTGTGTGATAATGGCGGCTTCCAATTCGTTCTCGGAATAGGAGGAGTCCTGTTTAAAGCCAAGAAATTCAGCAATGATCGGGCTTTTTAGGCTTTCCAGCTTACGCGTATTTGCGTCATCCGTTGGCGATGTCGGTAGTGCCGGTTGCTGATAGTGTCGTTCGTAATACTGCGTGCTAATATTGCGATCCAGTGTACGGACGCTCCACATTTCTCGTGAGGCTTCGGTCAGGTACCAGCGAATGGCCACAGGGTCTTCGACGCGGAAAACTCTTGTGAAATGAGACCATGAGAGATTTTGCAAACGCGTTTGCAAAATCTCAAGGCTGGGAAACACCTGGTAAAAAGTTCTGAAATACGCGAGGTTTCGCTTACTGAACCCTTTTCCGTATTTGTGCGTTAGCTCTACAGATAGCGCATCGATCAGCCGCGTGCCATACTCCGCTCGCTTGTTGCCCTTCTGTTCCTCTTCAACAATTCGTTGCCCAAGTTTCCAGTAAGTCTCAAGCATGATCCAGCTGACTTCCGCATAAGCCTGCCTGCGTCCCATTTCGATAATGGAGCAGATGTCTTTGAAGAAATGATTCTGTGCCAAATCCATGGCCAAACCTCCCAAGTGCAAGTGTCCAACCGGGTGCCTTCATCCCCCGGCTTTCATTCGACCTTACCTCGCCATTCACGGGAAAGCGAGAGAAATTTTTGTGCCTTCACCGATGTAGTCGCGTATGTTCATGTCGTTTTCTCCTTGTTTGCTCGCCTATCGGCGTTGTCAATACGCCTCGCTTTCGCGGCTATCGACAATCGAGCCGTGCGGACTGCACTGCTAAACATGATTTCTTTAATGATTAATTTTATCATTCCAAAGATTAGAAAGAACTGTTTCCATCGCTTTGTATTCAAATATCGGAACAATAAACCGTGGATGAGAATTGTGATTTAATGAAAAGTCGATAATATTGCCAGTTTCTGTATCTTTGCGCTTCAAGTTGTAGCCATAGTTATTCTTAATCGAAAATAAGTCATGATAACGCTTCGCAGTGATACCAATATATGGTTCTAAAACGACTCTTTTATCATCTATCACTTTCTTATAATGATATACAATGGAATCATCAAACAATTCCAATGCCTTACTTTTAGGATACGGTTCGACGAAATAAACATGTTGAATACCTGCAGCAACAATGTGTTTCGCACAATTATGACAAGGAAAAGTCGTACAATACAGAACTCCTCCAAGAGTTGAGACTCCTCGACGAGCACAATTTATAATAGCATTCATCTCGGCATGAATCATGCGCCCATATTCTGTTACACTACGAATTTCTGAGCTTCTCAGGGCTATTTCTAAGATTCTAGTGTCGATATTAATTGTATTAGTATCGGAAGAGTCTTTGCTTCTATTCCATTCTGCGTTGTATCTTTGCACTATATCATTAATCACTTAATTTATTATATGTTTATTAGAATCATATCCCCTTTTAAAATCTTTCCCTCCAGGAGCATCTGAATAATCAGGATTTGTAAAATAGGGAATTCCACCCGCCTGACAACACTCATTAGCTCCAAGTGAAATAATCTGATTATCAGTACATAGAGCAGCTCCTACTTGACGTGATAAATCAGAAGAATGGCTAGAATTATTGAACGCCATAAACATTGCATGCTCTGAAAAAGTAGGCGTACAATATGGATTTCCGAAAATTAAGTTAATCAGACGTTTTAATACATCAATTGATGTATTCATAGAGGATTTCACAGAACATGAACTGACATCAATCAAAACATCCGCTTGATAATATACATTCTTCGAATTCGTACCATATTTACTGGATGATGATTTTCCATCCTCTTTCATCAGCTCAATCATTTCATCTTGGTTAATCAACCAAATATCATTTTCTAATTTCTGTCGACGCTCAGATTCTGGCATGTATAATCCAATCAAAAAGAATGACTCCCTATACACTTTTTTAAGAAGTGCCAATTCTTCTGGTCGTTTAATCGCATTAATGATATATGCATTTCGCAAACCGCGCTCATGATTACTAATTCGATTATTCATAATTCTATCAACTGCCCCCCACATCAGAGCAGAAGAATGACTGCACTCATCACAGATTATCTTCGCATGCTCCATTAATTCCTTATAATTGTAGTTTTTGTTACTACAGTTATTGTATGATTGAATAATGTCAGCCACATTAATCACATACACATTATATACGAGCTGATTCTGCAATTCTGCTTTGAGTTCATCAATTACTCGTTCCGCTTCTCTTTAACGAGCATATCCTCGAAGGTGGAGCGGTTGAGACCCTTAAGGGCAATCTCACCGT
>JAFOHE010000137.1 GCA_017421975.1 Pseudomonadota bacterium | reverse complement strand
GCTTTTACCCCCGGCGTTGCCGGGGGCTGCTCGCCCAAAGCCCTACGGGCTTTATATAATGCGTTATCTACAAACTTTGCGTGTATAGATAAAAACATACGAACAACTGGACTTGCATATTTCCACATCGTCATGTTTAGCTTGAGAATCCAGGTTCAAAATACCGAAGCCATTAAAGTTTTTACTTACGATTGTACCTATTCGTATCTTTCCAATATCGCAGGCTACGGCCAATATACAGCCGAGTACGGCTGCCAAAATGAGCTACAAGCTCCAAAGAGCTTCGCGTATTGGCAGAGAGGCCAATAGCGAAGCCTGCACGGCGTATGTTGCACATGCAACATAGCCGTGCCCAGTGGCGCGTATGGCTTTGAAAAAGCCATAGCGCCACCCCCTATATAAACACATTCACATGTATAAATTATGATAATTTTTATGCATTCGATTTTGTTGATATAACATCATGCATTTGTTTATAAAATTGAATTCCTCCAGGATAAACTGAAACAGTTCCAAACTGATTTTGCATTAAAATTCTAGCAGCGTTATATGCTCTCACACCGATAGCACAAAAGACAACGTAATTTTTTGACGGATCGAGTTCCTGAAGCCTGTTTCTGAGCTCACCCAACGGGATTGCAACGGCCTTTGGCAGCGCGTAAACCTGACGCTCAGCTTCCTCACGCACATCAAGAAATACAACATCATCCGCTGTGACGCGATAATCGGCAAAACGCACAAGGCCGTCTACCACATTGGCCGCCACAAAACCCGCCATATTGACGGGGTCTTTGGCCGCACCAAACGGCGGTGCATACACCAAATCGAGCGTTTGAAGGGTCTCCACGCGTCCGCCGAGTCGAATAACGGTTGCCAAAACATCCACGCGTTTATCGACACCATCGTGACCGATAATCTGGGCACCAAATATTTTATTTCCGTCACATGAAAAGAGAAGTTTTATAAACATAGGCGTTGCCCCAGGGTAAAACGGCGCATGCGACATCGCCCGAATGATGATCGACGTATAGTCTTTATTCCGCACCAATCCGCGCGCAATCAGGCGTTTTTCATTGGCCCCCGTACAAGCAGCTGTCATATCAAAGACTTTGAGGATAGATGTGCCCTGCGTTCCTGCAAAAGACGCGTCCCGCCCAGAAATGGCATCCGCAATCACGCGTCCCTGCTTTGCAGCCGGTCCGGCAAGGGGAACATTTATCGCTTCATCGAAGATGATCTCCTGCGTCACGGCAATGTCCCCAGCTGCATAAACATCTTCAGCCGTTGTCTTCATCGAAGCATCAACGACGATAAATCCCCGTTTGTCACAGACAATGCCCGCGTTTTTTGCAATTTCGGTATTCGGGCGCGTCCCAATCGCCAAAAGCGCCAGTCCGACATTGACACGCTTACCGCTCAAAAGTTCGATGGACAAGCCATTCTTGTCCTCCTGGAAAGCTTTTACACCATCACTCAAAAGCAATTCGATGCCATTTTTCCTCAAATGATTGTGAAGTAAAATCGCCATTTCGGGGTCGAGCGGCGCCATCACTTGGTCTGAAGCTTCAATGAGCGTCACTTTTTTCCCGGAAAGCACAAGATTCTCTGCCGTCTCAAGGCCGACAAAACCGCCCCCAATCACCGCAACATGATCCGTTTCGTCGGCCAGTTCACGCACCTTCACCGCATCCGGAACGCTCCAGAGCGTGTGTATGCGTGATGAATCGATACCCTCAATAGCCGGCTTGAAAGGACGCGCTCCCATTGCCAAAACGAGTTTATCATACGATTCCTCATAAGACTGATCTGACGTCTTTAATGTGACGCGTTTGGAAGCCGTGTCGATTGCCACAGCTTCCGTGTTGGTCCTGATATCCAAACGAAAACGGCTTCGCATCAGTTCAGGCGTCATCACAAGTAGCGACGATGCCGACGAAATCTTTTTTCCGACATAGTATGGCAAACCACAGTTTGCATACGAAACATAAGCCCCGCGTTCAACAACAACAATCGTGGCAGTCTCATCCAATCGCCTTAACCTTGCCGCACACGCTGCTCCGCTGGCCACACCACCAATAATCACAATTTTCATAAACCCTCCTGCATCATGATACACACTATGACAGCACCCACGCCATCAATGAATTTTGAGCATAATCATCATATCCACCTGTTCAAGGGGTAACACCTCAAATTCAACAGCAAAACAAGTAAAGAACATTAAAAAGGGCAGCCATAAGGCAGCCCTTTTACACAGGAAAGAAGAATTATTCGTAAACACTCGCCCACGAAAGGACGTTCGGCTCAGCCTTAATCGCATCTTCTGTGATGGAGAGAAGCGCGATGTCGGTCATTTCGCCTTTTTCAGGTGGATCCCCTGCCCCCCTGAGCGTCTCTGGCACCCCCTCAGAAGCACCAGATACACCAGGCACCTTACCAGTCTGCGCAATAAGCTGTGGCGCAACGACCTGAGCTTTGTCGCCTTTAACACAAATGGCCTGCGGCGTCATAGCGAGCCCATACACCTTCGTGCCATTGACAAGGTTGATATAATAGTTTTTGTCAAAAGACGTTGCAGTTTTACCGTTATCGGTTGCACCTGATAATGTATTATTATTGTAATTTTGGACTTGCGTCTTTGTTTTTATTTTCCAACGCAAATTTTTGCTTACACGATCATCAATCGCCCATATAGAAGCAAAACCATCGCTACATGCTCCAGAAGACAAAGTCGCATTATATGTTGGGAAATATGTCTTGAAATTATACGTCAGCGCAGGCCCCATCATTTTTTGTCCAGAACGGATATCAAAATTGATGACTGGAGCAGATGCAGCACGTTGAGCAGACCTCGCACTCGCGGAACGCCCTTTATCCGCACCTAAATTAATATCCTTACACAGCAATTTTTCTTCATCACTATACAAATCTTCGGGGTTACAAGTACAATCAGAGGCATTCATCTCACCACCAGGACATGCTTGCTGTTCACATGTACACTTATCTAAGCATGTTGTTTTGTCACACTTGTCGTAACAAGAAACTTTTCCTGATTCGCAAGTTTTATTACATTCATCTTTTTGTGCATCAAACCAATCTCTAAATTGCTTCAACAATTTATAAATACTAACACGAATATCGCAATCCCATTTATTGGTAGTACAATTTGCTTTACAACCAGCAACTGCACACCAAGTCCAATCAGCGGCGCAACCGATATCACAGACAAATTGGTTACAACCGATTCTACACCCAGTCCAAGATGCCAAACAAACACCATCTACAATTAGATGTTCAGCCCAACATCCTGCTTTACATATACCCGCGAATAACCCTTTACATCCACTCTTACATGAATCATAACTTGCATCAGATCGGCTATAGCAGGTATTTCTATCAGAGTCACAGTTATTATCACATGTCTCCTCACGATCGTGACATTTATCAACACAATCAGCAGCCTGTTC
>JAFOHE010000136.1 GCA_017421975.1 Pseudomonadota bacterium | reverse complement strand
GTTTTTCTCTTACCTCGATATACCTGTATATAATGGATACACCGTTTCTGAAGCCGGTGGTTTTGTTCACCTTCATGCCTTTGATGGCGGCGGCGGTTTTCTCTCTTCGTGCAAAGTACGTATCAGCAAAGGCATTCTCTCCCTTTGTCCGGCAGGACAGAGTACCTACTTTTCGACAGGTGACTGCGTTTTTGAAGACCAGCGTACCGGTCTTTGCGTTCGCCGAATTGAACGCGTGACGCTTTCAGATGGAAGCAAAGTCGATACAATGGCCCTTCGGGACATTCTCGTGCGCGAATCCGTCATTGAAGAGATCCTCATCTACGGTGAAGGTCGTCCCTATCTCACGGCACTCATCTATCTCGATGCCCAGGCCTTAAAATCCTGGGCTGCAGAACAGAAGATCGGAAAAGCAGACAATTTTGAAGCACTCTGTCAGAATGCCAAAGTTTATCAATATGTCAAATCGCGCATTGATGCCTGTAATGCCAATCGCACAGGCAATGAAGAGATTCGTAAAATCGCGCTCCTGCCTGTTCCACTGGCAGAAGAACCGCGCGTTCTGACGTATGCTGGGCTCTTCAGGCAATATGAAGTTGAACAGAAATACGCGGGTATTCTCGAATCCTTTTACAACGACAATTTTTAAATTCTGCGCTGCGACGCCAGCACGATCATCACGATTCAAGTTTACCCGTCTTTCCCCCAAGTTTTTATTCCATCCCTCATCAGAAGGAGGCCATTGAATATGAAAGACATTGTCATCATCGGTGCCGGCGTGATTGGCTGCGCCGTCGCGCGTTTTCTGTCACGTTACCAGGCAGATATCTGTGTTCTCGAAAGCAACGAGGACGTGTGTACAGGCACATCGAAAGCCAATTCAGGCATTGTCCATGCAGGTTTTGATGCCACACCAGGTTCAAACAAAGCCCGTTTTAATGTTGCTGGCAACATCATGATGGACCGCATTGCCAGCGAACTCGATGTTCCTTTCAAACGTAACGGTGCCCTCGTCGTCTGTGTCGACGCGAGCCGACGCAGCCACCTCGAAGTCCTCCTCGAACGCGGCAAACAAAATGGCGTCAAACGACTTGAAATTCTTGAGCGCGACGCACTGCGTGCCCTCGAACCGAACATTTCCGATGCTGCCGTTGCGGCCCTCTATGCGCCGGACAGCGGCATCATCTGTCCATTCAAACTCACGATTGGCCTCGCAGAAAATGCCAACATGAATGGCGTTGAGTTTCGCTTCAATACGCGCGTCGAAAGCCTCATCCCTCTCGAATCAGGCGGCTACCGCATCAAAACCTCAAACGGTGACGTGGAAGCACGCTACGTCGTCAATGCAGCAGGCGTTTATGCCGCCGACATTCACAACCTGGTTAGCACCACACCCATTCACATCACACCACGACGCGGCGAGTATTGCCTCCTCGATCGATCTGCCGGTGAGCACGTCCATTGTACGGTCTTTCCCCAACCCACACAAATGGGCAAAGGCATCCTCGTCACGCCGACAGTCCATGGCAACCTACTGATCGGGCCTACAGCTGAAGATACGCAGGATCCCGAGCAAACTGCAACCACGCGCACTGGGCTTGAAAAAGTCATACAGGGAGCAGGCGTCAACGTATCCAACATTCCGCTTCGCCAGATCATCACCTCCTTTGCAGGCCTTCGCGCTCACGAAAACGGCCACGATTTCATCCTCGGCGAACCCATAGACGCCCCTTGCTTTTACGATTGTGCCGGCATCGAATCCCCCGGTCTTTCGGCAGCCCCTGCCATCGGTGAATACGTTGCTGAACACATTCGCACGCGTCTCCATCTCACCGAAAAAAACAACTGGACGCCGACACGGCGCGATGTTGTTTCGACAGCCGGCCTAAGCGTCGAAGAACACAATGCACTCGTCAAACGCAATCCAGCTTACGGCACCATTGTATGCCGCTGTGAATCCGTCACGGAAGGCGAAATCCTCGACGCCATACACCGTCCCTTAGGGGCACGAAGCCTCGACGGCATCAAACGAAGGACGCGTGCCGGTATGGGACGCTGTCAGGCGGGCTTCTGCACGCACCGCGTCATGGCCATCCTCCACCGCGAGCTAGGCATTCCCATGGAAGATATCACCAAATCCGGCGGTAAAAGCCAGATGATCACAGGACGAATAGAGGACAAGGATTAACGGAGATACGCATGAATACTTACGATATCGTCATCATTGGCGGTGGTCCCGCCGGTCTGGCAGCCGCCATCGGCGCAAAAGACGCAGGGTGTGAACGCATCCTCATTCTCGAACGCGACGCTGAACTCGGCGGCATACTCAACCAATGCATCCATAACGGTTTCGGCCTCCACACTTTCAAAGAGGAACTGACCGGCCCAGAATATGCCTCTCGCTTCATTCAACAAGTTATCGACCGCAACATTGAGTACAGGCTCAATACCATGGTTCTCAACATCGCCGAAGATAGAACGGTTACTGCTATGAACCGCGTCGACGGCGTCTTCACGCTTCAGGCCAAAGCGGTCATTCTCGCCATGGGTTGCCGCGAGCGCCCACGCGGTGCCCTCAATATTCCTGGGTACCGCCCCGCAGGCATCTACTCTGCCGGTACAGCCCAACGCCTTGTCAACATCGAGGGGTTCATGCCCGGAAAACGCGTCGTCATCCTCGGAAGCGGTGACATCGGCCTCATCATGGCTCGCCGTATGACGCTCGAAGGTGCCAAAGTGCTCTGTGTTGCCGAACTCATGCCCTTCTCCGGCGGGTTGAAACGCAATATCGTCCAGTGCCTCAACGATTACAACATTCCCCTGCTTCTTTCGCACACCGTCGTCGATATTCAGGGCAAATCACGCGTTGAAGGCATCACCATTGCCAAAGTCGATGCACAAAACAAACCGATTCCTGGCACCGAAATCCACTATGACTGCGACACGCTTCTCCTTTCTACAGGCCTGATACCAGAGAATGAGCTCTCGCGCAGTGCCGGTGTCGCCATCAATCCCGTCACGAGCGGCCCCGTCGTCGCCGAGAATTTTGAAACGAGCCTCAGTGGCATCTTTGCTTGCGGCAACGTTCTCCATGTCCACGACCTCGTCGATTACGTCTCGGAAGAAGCGACCCGCGCCGGTCAAAGCGCCGCTGCCTTCGTTGCAGGCAATGCCCTTGCTTCGGATGAAACCACGACGCTTCACATCGAAGCCCAAAGCGGCGTTCGCTACACCGTACCATCCACCATTGCAACAACGCGCATGGCCGACAAACTCATCGTCCGTTTCCGCGTGGCAGCCGTCTATAAAGAACATTATATCAATGCCTACCTCGACGACGGCACGCGCCTCGTTCATCAAAAAAAGCGCATCATGTCCCCAGGCGAAATGGAACAGATCATCCTCAAAAAAGACCTTCTCCTCGCGCACCCCGCCGCCCGAACACTTACCATCAAAATTGAACAGGACTAACATAACATGGAAACGAAAGAACTCACCTGCATTGGCTGCCCCATGGGATGCCTTATCACCGTCCAAATGGAAAACGGTGAAGTCGTCAGCGTTTCGGGCAATTCATGCAAAATCGGCGACAATTATGCACGCAAAGAAGTCGTCCGCCCCATGCGCATCGTCACAAGTTCGGTCGCTGTGAGCGGCACGGACGCCCGCGTATCTGTAAAAACTGCCTCCGACATCCCCAAAAGCGCCATCTTTGATGTCATGAAAATGATTCATCAAACGCAGGCAAAGGCACCCATCCACATTGGCGACACCATCATTGCCAATGTAGCCGGTACAGGCGTCGATGTCATTGCAACGAAAAATTATGGCATTTAATGGGGCTCGCCTATGGGCCACGCCCATACGGCGAGCTTGGCTCGCCTATGCGCCATGCGCATACGGCGAGCTTTTTGCGGCTATTTTTCATTTCTAACGCGCTTTCAGCGTGTTACCTGGATTCTCGATAATAGTGACGATAACTTTCAGACAGCAATGCCCAAAATAGTTGTTTTCTTTGGTTTTCGTTGATAACTAATCATCATGTTTATATTATTTATGTATGTTTTAAACATGACGAGGTTTGATGTATCAATTAAAAAGCCCGTAGGGCTTTGGGAAACTAGCCCCCGATTGGCGCGTAGCGGCTATCGGGGGATTGATGTGTATTATACCCAAATGAACCTCGTAGGGGTTCCCGATTATACGTTATGAAAAATATATCTTTCATCATACTCTACACCGAATGCCTTCAAAAACTCGATATATTCCTC
>JAFOHE010000013.1 GCA_017421975.1 Pseudomonadota bacterium | reverse complement strand
GATACATCAAACCTCGTCATGTTTAAAACATACGTAAACAATATAAACATGATGATTAGTTATCAACGAAAACCAAAGAAAACAACTATTTTGGGCATTGCTGTCTGAAAGTTATCGTCACTATTATCGAGAATCCAGGATTGAAGATACAATGAAGCACCGAAAGGTGATATTACGATTACGAGACAATAATCGCTTTTTCAAATTATAACACCACCGCGTGCAGGCTGCACGCGGTGACACTGTAAAACCAAGATAATCAGAGACGCGCCTGCATCTAATAAATAATGCATAGCATATATATTTAATAACTTAATAACGTATGATTTTTATGATATATAATTATTGAGTATGTCTTTTGAAGCACTAGGCAATCGCACTTATTTTTAAGAACCTTCTTCCAAAATAGACGCAATTTTGATATTTAAACTTCTCAAACCGCACGCGTATTGCCGTCAGGCAATAGCGGGCGGAGCGGCGGCTATTTGCCAAACGCGCCGTGCAGACTGCACGACGCGTTTGACAAATAGCCGCCGCAGGCAGGGCGTATGCGCCCAAAGGGCGCATAGACCGCCACACCCTAGCGCGATTTGTCGTTGACCTTGTGCGTGTCCTATTGGGAGAATACGAAAATGATCAGATCGGTAAAACAACATCCATTCTTCATCCCATTCACTGCCCTCCTCGCCGCTTCAGTCCTGAGTTGTGTCGATGATACCTCAAGCGGGACTCCGCTCAACTGCGAAAACGGATACGCCATCTGCGGCAACAGTTGTTGCGACAAAACATGCCTCAACGACATGTGCTACGATCTACAAAAGGATACAAAAAATTGCGGTGCTATTGGCCATATCTGCGAACCGGATGAATTCTGTTCTCAAGGCACATGCCGCAAACCGTCAGACGCATGTACGCCCGACCAGGACTGGTGCAACGGAAGCTGTGTCAATCTCCAAAGCGACCCCAAACACTGCGGTGACTGTACAATCACGTGCAAAAGCAATGAATCCTGCAAAGAAGGCCATTGCACGATCGGTTGTGCCACAGATTTCTCGCTTTGTCCCACGGGCATCTGCGCCGATCTCGCGCGCGACAGCGAAAATTGCGGTGCCTGTGGCAACGTCTGCGGCGATTTCATGCTCTGCCAAGGCAGCGCATGCGTTTGTCAGCTGGGACACCACAACTGCGACAATGATTCTGCCAATGGCTGCGAATCTATCCGCGCTTGCAACATCGATACATGCGAGCCCGCATGTATCGACGACCAAACCTGTATCGCTGGCCGTTGCATCGAAAATGATACCCCGTGTGAGCCCGCGTGTCTCGATGATCAAACCTGTATCGCTGGCCGTTGCATCGATAACGACACCCCGTGTGAGCCCGCATGTCTCGACGATCAAACCTGTATCGCTGGCCGTTGCATCGAAACGGTTATCCCGTGTGAGCCCGCGTGTCTCGACGACCAAACCTGTATCAAAGGCGCATGTATCAATAACGACACACCGTGTGAGCCCGCGTGTCTCGACGATCAAACCTGTATCGCTGGCCGTTGCATCGAAACGGTTATCCCATGTGAGCCCGCGTGTCTCGACGACCAAACCTGTATCAAAGGCGCATGTATCGATAACGACACACCGTGTGAGCCCGCGTGTCTCGACAATCAAACCTGTATCGCTGGCCGATGCATCGACAATGACACCCCGTGCGCTCCCGCGTGTCTCGACGATCAAACCTGTATCGCTGGCCGTTGCACCGAAAACACGCATGACTGTCTGCCCCACGAAACGATGTGCTACGGAAAGTGTTTCGATCTCGCCAACGATGATGCCCATTGCGGAAACTGCCTCACAGCCTGTGCCAAAGGAGAACGCTGCATCGCCGGTACCTGCGAACTCGACTGTAAGACCCTCACCCTCTGTGACGGTGCCTGTTTTGACACATCGACCAGCAAAAAGCACTGCAGCACGTGTGGCCACGCATGCGCCTTTGGTGAAGCTTGCGTCGGCGCCGCCTGCCGTTGCGATGACGAACATTATGATTGCGACGGCATCTCCGAAAATGGCTGTGAATCGACCGTACTTTGCACATGTACGCCCAACACGGCCCAAAAATGCTGGCGCGGCGATACGGCCAGCCTCATCGATCCCTCGGATCCATCCAAAGGCGCTCACGGTATCTGCGAACCAGGCACCCAGATCTGCGACGCATCCGGCCGTTTCTGGGGCCCATGCACCGGCGGGACTTATCCGTCCGCCCTATCCTGTGACATCTACGGCACGCTCAATGGCCTCGATAATGACTGTGACGGCAAAATAGATACCGTCTGCCGCTCCGAATGTGACCTCGCCGCAGGCGACATGTCCTATATCGGATGCGAATACTGGGGCGCTTACCTCGACAACCTCATCACAGATGCTAACTCCAATCACACATTTGTCCTCAGTAACCCGAACGAAAAAACGGCCAACGTCTATATCTTCAACCGTGCACATGCCACCGCGACGACTGTTTCCCCCTACAAAACCGTCACCATTGCGCCGCATGACGTCGTTGCCGTCGAAATGCACAATACGGGCTATAATATGTCCAAGGCATCCGGCATCCTGCCCAATGCCTACAAAATCCGCGCCGATATCCCCATCACTGCCTATCAGTTCAGCCCCCTGGGCAATCCCGACGCACATTCAAACGACGCTTCGCTCCTTCTCCCCGCAAACGTCCTGGGCAGTGACTACATCGGCATGACGTGGATCAGCGAATACGGTTCCAATGGCAGTACCAATGACCACCGCTCCTATATCGCTGTCATCGCAACCGAACCTGGCAACACTGCAGTCACCGTCACGACGACGTCCGATATTACGGCCACAGAAACGGCCTCCATCAAGGTCACATCCACTCAATCCGTCAATACAACCAAAATTTCCGCCCTCGCTAAAGGTGCCACATTTACCTACACTTTGCCCCAATACAGCGTCCTCACGCTCATGGCACCCGTCGGCAAAAACGTGACGCTTCCAAACGCCCCGTACAATCAGACGGGCACGCGCATCCACGCTGACAAAAATATCGCCGTCTTTGGCGCATCGCGCTCAACCTACGTCCCGACACAGACGGAAACCTCCTGCTGCCGCGACCACATTGAGGAACAGCTTTTCCCGACGCAGGCCTGGGGAAAATCCTACTTCGCCGCACGCGCCTACTCCACAGGCAAAGCCGGTGACTTCTGGCTCATCACCGCCAAAGAAGACAATACGACCGTCATTCTCCCCGATGACCTCACCGACATCCAGACGATTAACAAAGTCGCCTCTTCCAAAAAAATCGGTGGACGCATCACCCTCAATGCCGGCGAAACCTTCCCTGCCTTCGAAACGCGAAGCAATTTCGAAATCCATGCCGACAAACCCATCAGCGTCGGACAGTTCCTCCCAAGCCAGGGTTACAACGGCCTCTCCATCGGCGATCCTTCCTTCATCCTCACGGTTCCTTACGAACAGTATCGAAGCGATTACGATTTCATGGTGCCAACCAAATTCGACGTCAATTATATTACCATAATTACACCCAAAGATGGGCAAATAGAATATGATGGCAAATTGCTTAAATCCTCCGATTATATCAGCTTTACACAATTGGGTACGACAGACTTCTACGTTGCATATTATAAAGTTCAACCCGGCGTCCACCACATTGTTTCTGATAAACCCTTCGGTTTATACAGTTACGGTTATTATAATATGAGTTCTTACGGTTATCCCATCGGCCTCGACCTAAAAATTCTCAATACAAATTCAAGTATATAATTTTATTTTATTTATCTTTTATAAGGGGGGGACATGCCCCCCCTGCGCGGCTATGGCCGATACGTCCACGTATCGACCATACGCCGCTACCCCCCTTGCGGGGGGCTCCCCCGCAACGCCCCCTGGCATGATAATTTTTTGTAAGGTCATTCCATGATTCGCACCAATAGGCTAATATCACTTGTAAATGACGTTCCATAGAACGCACCAATAGGATAGTATTCTCTACTAGGAATAAACAATGATAAATATCATAAACCAGAATTATATTCTACCCCCCCCGATAATTTTGTAGAAAATACACAATTTGTTTTCATCTCGAAAACCTTTTGCAAAGAGAGCCCAAGATGAAAACCATCAACAATGTTTCAGAGATTCTCTGTGACGCGCTCAAACGCAACCTGAAATCTGGTTCAAAAGTCTCCATCGTTGCGGACTCTTTCTCTATTTTTGCCTACCAGCAGCTCAAGAAATCCCTCGACCGCGTCGCAAATGTGCGCTTTCTTTTCACGTCGCCTGCTTTTGTGGCGTCCGCATCTGATGCCAAATCCGACCAGTTTGCAATCATGCGGCGTAAACTCGAACAGGATCTCTGCAACTCCGAATACGAGCTACGCCCAAGAAATACCCTTACGCAGCGCGAACTCGCGAAAGCATGCAAACAGTGGATCAATACCAAAGTCCAGTTCAAAGCCAATATTACCACCAAGCGCATGCCCGCGTTCATCATCGTCGATGATACGGTTTATACGGGCATAACCAGCTTTACCTGCACCGATCTCGGCTGCGAACGCGGCAACGAGATGTTCTACAATATCCAGATCCTGGATAAAACCGAAGGCGCATCACTCATCGCCATCTTTGAACAGCTCTGGCACGATGATGCCAATATGCTGAATGTGACACCAACAGTATTGGATAAAATTTCAGCCATCTGTCGCGACAACGACCCGGATTTTATCTATTTTATTTCGATATACCATATCTTTAATGAGTTTATACGAAGCCTGGATGACCATAATGCAAATCGCAATGATTTTCAGAATAGCAGAATCTGGCAAATGCTCTACGAATTTCAATCACAGGCAGCCAGAATCATCCTCTACAACCTCGAAAAATATCATGGCACCATACTCGCTGATTCTGTAGGTCTGGGCAAGACTTTTACCGCACTTGCTGTCATAAAATACTATTTGGATAATCGAAAATCCGTTCTCGTACTCTGCCCAAAAAAGCTCTACGAAAACTGGAATATGTACAAAGGGCATTATACCAATAATCCCCTTATCGAAGATAATTTACAATATGATATTCTCTATCACTCAGACTTGACGCGCACCAAAGGCATGTCAAATGGTATCGACTTGGCTCGCTTCAAATGGGAAGATTACGATCTCATTGTCATAGACGAATCTCATAATTTCCGCAATGGCGGCCAGAATATCGATGAAAGTGACGAAGAAAAACGCGACAACCGCTATGATCGTCTGCTCAAACAGGCAATCCGCAAAGGCCGCAAAACGCACGTCCTCATGCTCTCTGCCACCCCCGTCAATAACCGCTTTATCGATCTCAAAAATCAGCTTGCCCTTTCCTACGAAGGCAACAGCCGAAATCTCGATGAAAAGCTCCAACTCAAACACAGCATTGACGATATCTTCAAATCTGCACAAACCGAGTTCAACCGCTGGTGCAAACAACCGATCGAAACGCGCACGGCACAGACACTCGTGGATTCGCTCGATCCCGATTTTTTCCGCCTGCTCGAAGCCGTGACCATCGCGCGCTCGCGCAAACACATCGAACAATATTATCATGATTCCAACATCGGCACATTTCCCAAACGCCTCGCGCCAATCTCCATACGTGCCACACTCTCAGATCTCCCAGATGCGCCGTCCTATTCAGATATCTACGCCCTGTTAGACCAGCTCAATCTCCACGTCTATGCGCCGTCGCTCTATATCCACCCGTCAAAATTACAAAAATATGAATCTGCTTTTGCCAAAACCACGCACGGCATCACACTTCGCGGACGCGAGCTCGGCCTTCGCAAACTTATGGCCACCAACCTGCTCAAGCGCATCGAAAGCAGCATCACATCATTTCGACTCACTGTCGAACGCGTTCGCAACACCATTCAAACGCGCCTGGACGCAATTGCAAAATATGAAACCCATTGCTCTATTTCCTTTTCCGACACAGATGACGCAAGCTTCATTGAGGAACTCTCCGAAGACGATCAAGATAATATCTATATCAACGCAGGCAAACAGCTCAAGATTGACTGCGCAGACATGGACTACATTTCCTGGCGAGAACGCCTGCGCGATGATGAAACAATACTCAATCAAATACTGAATGATATTCAATGTATTGATGCAACGCATGATCAAAAACTTCACGAACTCATAGCGTTGATGGATCACAAGCTTACCCATCCCATGAATCAAAATAATCAAAAGATCATCATATTTAGTGCATTTATTGACACTGCGGACTATTTATTTGACCAGCTCGCGCCTTATATCCAAAACACTTATCATCTCAATACCGCCGAAGTTTCTGGAAAATGCATCCGTTCCACACTTGCATCCGCCTTATCCCTCAATGATATACTCACAAATTTCTCCCCAAACTCGAAAGCGCGATATCTCATCCCAGGCAAACACGATGATATCGATATCCTCATTGCAACAGATGTGATTTCCGAAGGCCAAAACCTACAAGACTGCGATTATTTGATTAATTTCGACATTCACTGGAACCCCGTGCGAATCATTCAGCGATTTGGCCGAATCGATCGAATCGGCTCACAGAATACACAAATTCAGCTCGTCAACTTTTGGCCAGACCTCAAACTCGAAGACTATATCAAACTCGAAGAGCGTGTCAAAACGCGCATGACCGGCATTGATGTCATCACGGGCAATGCCAGCGAAAACCCGCTCTCTCCAGCCGAAAGAAGTGACCTCGAATACCGCCGTTGCCAGCTCGAACGTCTCCAAAACGAAGTCACCGACCTCGAAGAGATGAATCAAGGTGTTTCTATTATGGATCTCGGCCTCAACGAATTCCGCCTTGATCTCAATCATTATCTTAAAAATATTCCGCAAGCAGAAAATACGCCCAAAGGTCTTTGCGCTGCTATTCCAGCCACAGCCGATATGCCTTCCGGCGCAATATTTATATTAAAAAATATCCATCATGAATTAAATATGAATCAGCAAAATCGGATTCATCCCTTCTATCTCGTCTATGTCGCCGATAATGGAGAAATCTTATACAACCACCTCGCCGCCAAAGATGTTCTCTCAAAAATGCGCCGTTCGTGTAAATCTGTCCAGTCGGATGAAAAAGCCAATCAGGCGCTTGATGACCTATCACATGTTTCCGAACTCCTATCCTGCGCCATTCAATCGATCATAAATGTCAACAGCGATTCCGATATCAATGCTTTCTTACATGGCCGCACAATCAGTTTTGTCGACGATACAGCCGACGACGACTTCGAACTCATCGCCTTTGTCGTCATTACGGAGACCGCATAAATGCTCGACTTTCCCACCAGCACAGTCATCCATCGCGCCCTGCCCAAAACATCCCTATTTGCCTCATTTTCGGACAGATTCACGCCCAAACAGCGCCGCCATTTCGACCAGAATGTCAGCCGCATGACGCTCGTAAACGAGCTTTCGTCACGCACTTTGCGCCTACCTGCCACCGTCGATATTTCCTGCGTCTACGTCCTTCACATCGCCGTCAAATCGCTCAGAATCGATAAAAACAACCTTCGTCTGCTCCCACAACTCACTGGCCAATACCTGCTCATGCACCTCGAATGTGATGCCCATCACAAACTCGCCATTCTATACAACAAACTCTACGAAACTGACTGGACCGATCCCGAACATCTCACAGCACCCATCCACGGCCTCGATCTCGCTCAAGTCTATCAAAACTTCGTCCGCACCATACTCTCACGGTGTACGCAAAGTCCTCATATAAAAGTCTGATGAATACAGACAGACGCCTTTTGTTATTCTGCCGTCATTCGGTCATGTCGTCGATAAACCAAACGCCGTTCGGTAATGTAAGAACCATGACACTCAAGATAACGCCTCGTTTTCAGTGGAATGCGAAGACGATATTCAAGGCAATACGCAACTCGTCTAAT
>JAFOHE010000135.1 GCA_017421975.1 Pseudomonadota bacterium | reverse complement strand
TCGATGGCAATGGCTTGCAAAAACCTTTGAAATGAGTGGTGGTTACATTCGAAACGCCGTTCTCAAAGCCTCCATCGCAGCAGCAGCAGCAGACAAACCTATCTCTATGGATGATCTCGCTACAGCAGCCAGCGCCGAAGCTCGCTCTATGGGGAAACTTATGCGCATCGAAAACAATTATGACAATGACGACGTCATCGATGGCTACTATGATTCAGACGCCTGACGAAAGCTAAGGTTTTGGAGCTAACCCGCAAGTGTTGTGGTCATGGTTCATTGAAGTAAAATGTTCTACTGAAGTGGTGTCCGCACAATTGAATGGATAATTATTAAGCCATGGGGAATGAAAGCGACGTCGCGATCTTATGCGACGTTGTAACAATTTTGTTCATCATCCTTTGGCTCGTGTGAAATGAGTGCGAAAACGCCGCGTATCGGTTTGCGACAGCGGCGTTAGGGTGGCGTATCGTCGCAGTTGAGTGCCTGTTTTGACAAACAGAATGCGTATGCGAGATTGTCGTCATTTTGTGTGATTTATGGTTGTTATATATATGTCTTTTAATTTTATTGATAGAGATCCGCGAGTGTCTGTGCAAATCGTTTTTCGATTTCACGACGTTTGAGTTTAAGCGCAGGTGTGAGGAGTCCATTTTCGATGGTGAAATCTTCGAGGGTGAGGGCGAATTTTTGAGGTTTTTCGTATCCTCTGAAGCCTTCGAAAACTTTTTTCATTTCGTCGAGGACGAGCTGACGTAATTCCGTATTATTTTCGAGTTCAGCCTGAGTGGTATTTTCGAGGTGATGTGATTTTTTGAATTTGTCGATAAACGCATTATCAGGGCGAATGAGAGCGACGTTATAAGGTTTTCCGGCGCCGAAGACGACGGCGTGAGCAATCATATAAATATTATTGAGTTTTTCCTCGAGAGCAGTAGGAACGACGTATTTTCCGTTTTCGAGTTTATATTGTTCTTTGACACGTCCCGTAATCCACAGGAAGCCGTCCTGATCGAGGTAGCCCATATCGCCTGTATGGAGGCGACCTTTGTCGTCGATCGCGGCGAGCGTGGCTTCGGGGGCGTTGTGGTAGCCCTTCATGACGCAGTCGCTGGTGATGACGATTTCGCCGAGTTTTTCGTCCTCGTCGGTGGAAGTCTCGGTGCGTTCGATCTCGACTTTGACGCCGGGGAGGGGTTTACCGACGGAGCCGATGCGGTGGTCTTCGAACGTGTTGACAGAGACGATCGGCGAATGTTCGGTCATCCCGAAGCCTTCGCAGACGGTGATGCCACAGCTTTCAAAGAAGGTGGCGATTTCAGGGGAAAGCGAGGCTCCGCCGCTGATGCAGAATCTCAGTGATGGCGTGAAGATTTCGCGGATTTTTGAAGCGACAAACTTGTTGAGGAAGAAAAACTGGATTTTGTCGCTCACGCGCGCCTCGTTATGTCTGACTTTACCGCCGATTTTGACGGTCTGGTCGATCAGACGACGTGCGAGTGGGTTATCTTGTGCGGAGAGATTGACCTTGTCGTAGATTTTGTTGAAGATTTTGGGTACGGCCGTCATGACGGTTGGCTGTATTTCCTTGAGATTTTCGAGGATGGTTTTGCTTGATTCAGCGATACCGATGGCGAAGCCGACGCCGACCATGATGTGGAGCTCGACGAGTTTTCCGAAGGCATGGGCCCAAGGGAGGAAGGAAAGGGTTCTGTCTTTGCAGCTGACGTCAAAGCTGATGAGTGTCGCTTTTGTATTGGCGACAAAATTTTTGTGTGTGAGTTCGACGCCGCGGGGTTTTCCCGTTGTGCCGCTCGTATAAATGATATCGGCAATATCGTCCGGAGCGACACTTTTATCTGGTTCGATCGAGTCTTTCTCGTTACGGATGAGATTTTCGAGGGATTCAGGATCGTCTGGATCGTTTGTATGCATGACGAGGATCCGTGCGATGTTGGGCGTGCGGATAGGTTCAATTTTTTCGCGGATGGCGGGATTGGCGACGACGAGGAGTTTGGGGTCGGCATCAGAGAGGATAAATTCCCAGTCTTGAACCTTTTGTACCTCGTACATGGGGACGACGATGGCGCCGAGGCCGTAGGCGGCATAAATGGAGAGCGCGAATTCTAGGGAATTGTTGGAGATGATGGCGATGCGGTCGCCTTTCCGGACGCCGCTTTTTTGGAATATCGCTCGAAGTTTGCCCAAGCGGGAGCCGAAATCGCTGTAGGTGATCCAGTTGTAGTGGCCATTTTTTTTGGTACCGAAGGCAGGTCTTTTGCCGTAGCGGCGGATGGTATTTTCGATCAGTTCAGAAAGCGTATTAAACGTCAGGATGTTTAAGTCAACGTGGTTCATGGGACACTCTTGCAGAAAGAAAGAAACAGGTGAATGGGAAAGCGCGGTCTCATCGTGGATACTAAAAAAACGAGCGGTCTATGGATACACCATGAAGCCGTGGGGGCGTTGCGGGGGTGTCCCCCGCAGAGGGGGTAGCGGCGTATTTACCGAAATCAGAGACACGACACGTCTCTGATTTCGGTAAATAGCCGCGTAGGGGGCGGCTGCCCCCGCAAACCGATACGGCGAGCTTTCCTAATGCCGTCTTTGTGCAAAAGACAGCTTGCTCATCAAACGTAGATTGTTTACATTTTATTCAAGAAAGTTGCGTCTTGTAGTTGTATGGAGAGAGGAGTTGGGGGAAGATGCAGGAAAGTGAGGTGATTCGGTCGATACATCGTGCATTTCCGGATAGGCGGGAGATGACGCCGATTGGTATAGGGGATGATTGTGCATATTTGTCGAATCCAGGGCATCTGGTGACGACGGATGCGAGCGTTGAGGGTGTTCATTTTGATTTGTCGCTAATGACGTTTGCGGATGCGGCGTATCGCTGTCTTTCGTCGAACCTGAGCGATGTGGCGGCGATGGGAGGATATGCAAAGGCGTGGACGCTGGCATTGGGTCTTAGTGGGGATATGTCGGAAGCCACGGTTTGCGCGGGGATTTTGGCGATGCGTCAGTGTCTTTTGGATCACGGGCTTTCGGATGCCTGGCTCGTTGGCGGCGATGTGGTTCGCAGTCCGCACATTTTTTTATCGGTGACGATGTGGGGGGAATGTGAGGACAATGGGCAGCGGTGGCAACCGGTGACGCGCGGCGGCGCAAGTCCAGGGGATGCCATTGTCCTTTTGGGGCGAGCAGGGTACGCGGCGGCGGGACTGGAGATTCTTCGACGGAAGGGGAATGAAGCCTTTGAGGGTGTGGCTTTTGAGCGTGTGATGGCGCATTTTCTTCGTCCGGTGTCGCTGACGAAGCTGGGGCCTGTGCTTGCGCGGGAGGGTGTGGTTTCGGCGATGATGGACACATCGGATGGTTTGTATGCCGATTTGCCGCGTCTTCTTGAACAAAGTCATGTTGGTGCGATGGTTGATCTGGAAACGCTTTCGGGGGGGATAAATGACGATCTGGATGTGGTGGCGGAGGCACTGGGGCGGTCGCCGCGTTATTTCAGGCTTTATGGCGGTGAAGATTTCGGACTTCTTGCGACTGTGCCTGTGAAGATGGTTGATTGCGTCGAAAAATTAGCCTATTTTTATGCTGTTCCCATGCGTGTTGTGGGCAAGATAGAGGCAAACCAAGGGATACGATGGCAGCAAGGCGGCAAGCTTGTTTCCCTTGAGGACCATAGCTTTTCCCATTTTTGAATTTAGATTTTTTGCGCTGAGAGGCGCGGGCGGAATTTCGATGAAAGATCGACAGATATTGCTTGCAGAACGCATGTCGCGTCAGGCCCATATTGATACCAGGTTTGTGGATCCCTTGTGGAAGGGGCATGTCGATGTGCCGCTTCTTGAGATGTCGATGGCGGTACCTGGCCAGACGCCTGTCATCCTGCTTCCGGAGATGCGTTTCAAGGGATTGATGCGCATGGTTGCGGAGTGTTTTTCGAATTGTGGGAAATTTATGGTGGTGGACACCGTCAACACGCGTTTTGAGATGCTTCGACATGCTCTGAGCAAAGCTGAAGTGAGTCTTTATTGTTCAGCGCAGAACCTTAATGCATTGAGTTATTCGGACGATGTGTTCAGCCATTTGATCACGGAATTGAGCCTGACGACGCTTTTGAAGTTCTCAATGATTTTGCCGGAGTATGCGCGCGTATTGAGGCCGAGTGGTCGAATGGTGTTTGCAGTGCCGTATTGGGGGACGTTTCCGGCATTTTTTGATCTGCTTGATGAGAGCCTGTGCAAGCTTTCGCCCCAGGAAGATGACATGACAGACATACGGGAAGCCATGTCGGATGCCAGAGTACGCCAAGTGCTTGGCAATAATGGGCTACATGTGGATGGATTTGAGGAAGTGTCGTTTGAGCTGTCTTTTCCGTCAGTTGAGGAACTCCTGTTTTCGACGCTCGTGGAGACGAATTATTTGAGTTATTGTCTGAATTATCCGGTTCAGTATGTGGAGGCGCGCCAGGTGCTGATGCTTGTCGTGCGTGCATTTCATCATTATTTTCAGAAAGACCCCGTGAAGGTGCCGTTTAGAATGGGGCTTTATTCGGTGACTAAGGCATCATAGGGGGAAGCATGAAGAAACCGAACGTCGTCAGGCTTCATATTGATGAGCGGATGGAATATCGTCTTCGTCGCGAGATGCCGTGGATATTTAGAAAATATGCGGATTTTGGGAAAAAGGTGCCGGTCAACGGTGATCTTGTTGCCGTGTATGGGAAGCGCAATACGTGTATTGGCATTGGTCTTTATGATGCCTATAGTCCGATCTGTGTGCGCATGCTCGGCAAAGACGTTGATTTTTCGCGAGAATATTTTGTTTTAGCACTGACGTCGGCTGCGCAACGGCGCGTTTCATCTGGGATTATTTCGAATCAGACGACGGGCATTCGTCTTTTGAGTGGTGAGAGCGAGGGTTTGCCAGGCATTGTCATCGACGTGTATGGTTCAACATGGGTTTTGAAGGTTTATTCGGCGATCTGGCTTCCGTATTTGCAGACGTTTACAGAAGTCCTTGAAACGCTTTATTTCCGTGGAAGTAGCGAGATCCATGGTGCATGGGGCGAGGTCCCTTCGCGTCTCATTCTTCGTTTTGGGCGTGAGGCTCTTGAGCACTTTGAACAAGCGGGGTTTTGTGAGGGACAGGTTGTTTTTGGCGAGGACACGACGCCGTATGCGTCATTTTGGGAACACGGAGCCCAATTCCGTGCACAGGTTTTTAAGGGGCAGAAGACGGGATTTTTTCTCGATCAGCGGGATAACCGTCAGCTCGTCCGCAGCCTGGCGTCTGGCAAACGCGTTTTGGATATTTGCTGTTACTCGGGGGGATTTTCGATCAACGCGGCAATTGGTGGTGCATCGGAAGTGTGGAGTCTGGATGGGGACAGGCATGCGCTAGATCTTGTGGAACAGCATTACTCGTTGAATGCGAATCACGCGGGGGTGGCAGCATCGCGCCATGTGCCTGTGCGGTCGAATATGTTTGAGTGGATCGAACGGACGCGGGAGAAAAAGACGCGATTTGACCTGATTGTGGCGGATCCGCCGAGTTTTGCCTCATCACAGGCGCAGTTAGCGACGGCAGAAAAAGCCTATATAAGGCTATTTTCGGAAGCGGCGTCGTTATTGGAGCCGCATGGTCAGATTTTGTGTTGTTCGTGTTCATCCCACGTAGGTCGCGATAAATTTGCGCAGATTGTGGAACGCGCATTGAAGCATCGCACATTGACGGCGATAGATTATTCTGGTCTTCCGGCGGATCACGTGGCGAATTTTGCCGAAGCCCGTTACTTGAAAGCCTGGCTGGTGACCGTTAAATAAGGGGGGCAGTCTATCGTTTGTCAATGGGGTGAAGGATATGGCAGTGTTTTGTGGTTTTGCGATATCGCACTGAAACAGAAATGGGTATAAGAATTTGATGACAGTATGAACGGCGGACGGGGGATCGGACAGATTAGTGGGGAAAACGTCAGGACGGTCCACGCAGCGGATGCGCCTTGTGTATTGTCAAAACCAACAGGGAAGACGTATTATTATAGGATATAAGCTATGGCAAAAGTTTCACTTGAAGGCGTTAAGATTATTGCCAAGAACAGGCGCGCCTATTTTGATTATACGATTGAGGACAAATACGAGGCAGGCATAGCGCTTCTTGGCAGTGAGGTCAAAAGTATCCGGGCAGGTCACATATCGCTTGGCGAATCATTTGCGAAGTTTTCGGAAGATCGAATTCCTGAATTGTATCTTCTCAATGCCCACATTGCCGAATATGCGTGGGCAAATCGGAACAACCACGATCCGCTCAGGCCTCGCAAGCTGTTGATGCATAAGCGTGAGCTTGCTCGGATCTCACAGGCCCTTGAGCGACAGGGACTGACGCTGATTCCATTGACGGTATATTTTAGGGATGGCCGAATCAAGGTTGAGCTTGGTCTTGGACGTGGAAAGAAGAACTATGACAAGCGTGAGACGCTTAAGCAGAAGTCTGCGCAAAGGGATATGGAACGTGGAGACTAAATATCTGAGACAGGAAAGTTATCCATTAATGATTGCGGCCCGCAAGCGACTGACAGGGCGCGTAAGATGGTATGATCGCAACAAATGTTATGGATTTTTGCGTGAAGAGGATGGCATGGATGATATTTTTTTTCATCGCAGTGCCATTCAGATTCCAGGCAAGCATTATCTTCGCGCAGGTCAGCGCGTGATGTTTGAAAAGTGTCAGACAGCAAAGGGGGATATTCTTGCCCTGAATGTGGTACCGATTGCCGAGAGAGTCGAGGATCTGCTTAAGCAGAAGCTTGAGCAAGTTTCTGAGTGATTCTGAGTATGCGCAGTGAAGTTGGTCGTGTGAATTTCAGAGGGTAGCAGTTGGGATTTTTGGGATAAACCTGAAAATTCATGAAAATACTTGTTGCATGCGGCCATGAAACTGACTAAACTTTTTTGGCTTTTGAGCGTGGTGTTCAAAAGTGAGAATTCTTTATTTCCGGAAGCAAGTCTTTTGGATTTTTTGGGATGGCGGCGCGAGACGACGCGTTTCGGTCCCTGGAGGAAAGTATGT
>JAFOHE010000134.1 GCA_017421975.1 Pseudomonadota bacterium | reverse complement strand
TAGAGGTAATAACAGATTTTTCGCAGGCACTTCTCTCCATTCTGGCGAGAGGGAAAAATGTTGTTATCATCCATGTCCGGCACAATAAAAGAAGCAGCGAACGAGAAAGAGTAAACTAAATTAACCAAAATGTGTTTTTGATTAACCGAAAAGTTTATCGAAAAAGCTTGGTTTTTTGGTTGAAAAGCCGATTTCTTCAAGTTCGTCACGTGTTTTTTGATCGTCTTCTTCGGCAATCGTGACAGTTTTGTGTTTGAGGTCAATGAAGTGTTTAATGTTCGCATTATCGAGCGTTTGATGAATGCGTGCGACACATTTTTCACAATGCATTTCGGGGACTTTGTAAGTAATCATGGCGTATCCTATTTCATGAGTTTGTGGATGGTATCGATGAGATCATCGACGACTTCAGTTTTTCCATTTTGTATATCCTGAACGACACAGGTATGAATATGATTAGCGAGAAGTTTTTTGGAAAAAGCGTTGAGAGCGGCCTGCACGGCGGTGACTTGTACGACGATATCCGTGCAATAGGCATCTTGTTCGATCATATTTTCAAGACCTCGCACCTGCCCTTCAATGCGTTTGAGGCGATTGAGGAGCAATTGTTTTTCGTTATTTTCTCTGTGTTTATGTTTTTCGCAGCAATGATTCATTATTTAAATCTCTGTAAGCTAAGGGCATTGGTGACGACGAAGAGTGAGCTCATGCACATAGCAGCCGCGCAGATCATGGGTACGAGCAGGATTCCGAAGGCGGGATAGAGGAGGCCAGCGGCAATAGGAATACTTAACGTATTATAAATAAAAGCCCAAAACAAATTCTGTTTAATTTTAGCCATGGTTTTACGGCTCAGTCGAATGGCCCAGGGCACATCTGTGAGATTTGGGTTCATAAGAATGATTTGAGCGGAATCGATGGCGATATCAGAACCGTTTCCAATGGCGCACCCGATGTCAGCCTGCGTGAGTGCTGGTGCGTCATTGATGCCGTCACCGACCATCATGACTTTATGTTTTTGTTGAATGGATTGTATAATTTCGGCTTTTTGCGTTGGGAGTATTCCAGCGTGGACGTCATGGATGCCGATTTGATCTGCGATTGTTTTTGCAGTTACGGGGTCATCACCTGTGAGCATGACGGTATGTATGCCTAATTGATGGAGCATGGAGACGGCCTTGGACGAATCCGATTTGATCGGATCAGCAATGGCGATTACACCGATCAGCGTTTGATCAACAGCCAAGCAGACGGGTGTTTTTGCGTCAGCACGCATTTGCTCGAGTTCATGGTTAAGTTTGGAAATATCGATATTATGTTCAGCCATGAGTTTGGCGTTGCCTAGGAGAATGTGATTTCCTGAAACGGAAGCGGAAACCCCTTTTCCTTTTATGGCATGGAAATCAGAGATCGGTATGGGGTCAATGTGTTGTTTTTCGGCATATTGCGTGATGGCATGTGCGATGGGATGTGATATGTTTGCTTCGAGTGAAGCTGCATATTGTATACATTTTTTCGCATCATCGGCCACGATGTCTGTGACATCAGCGTTACCTTGTGTGAGCGTACCAGTTTTATCAAAAACGACAGTTTGTATGTGGTGTGTATTTTCGAGAGCGGCACCGCTTCGAATGAGTATTCCGTGTGTAGCGGCAAGTCCGGTTCCGACGATAATCGCCGTTGGTGTGGCGAGTCCCAGAGCGCAAGGACAAGCAATAATGAGCACGGAAGTAAAAATATTGAGCGCGAAGGCGAGTGTTGATCCAGAGAGAAGCCAAGCGGCGGCGGCTATTGTGGCGATGAAGAGCACGGCAGGTACGAATATGCGCGATACTTGATCAACGTATCGTGCGATGGGTGCTTTTTGTCCCTGTGCATCTTCGACAAATTTGATAATTTTGGCGAATACCGTATCATTTCCGATTTTATCGGCGCGAATGGTTATAGCACCATCGATGGCGATGGTAGCGCCTAGAACCGTGTCGTCAGCGGATTTTTTGACGGGTTTGCTTTCCCCCGTCATCATGCTTTCGTTCATAAAGCCGGAACCTTCAATGACTGTACCGTCGACGGGTGCACTCATACCGGTTTGAATTTTAATGAGGTCACCGATTTGTATTTCGGAAACTTTGATTTGTTGTGTTTCGCCATTTTGGATGCGCAATGCAGTGTCGGGTGAGAGTGCGCGCAAGCCAGTGAGTGCATCCTTTGTTTTGTTGGAACTTCTGGCTTCAAGGTATTTACCGAGGGAGACGAGGGCAACGACCATGGCAGCCGATTCGAAATAGAGGGGATGGGATAGTGCCATGTCGAAGCATTGAAGCAGCATGATTGTGCAGCTGTAAAGATAGGAAGCCGAAGCACTGAGTGCGACGAGTGTATCCATATTTGGATTGGCATGGAAGAGCGCACGGTAACCGTTTGTGAAGAAGGATTTGCCGATGAAGAGCGCGGCAGTGGTAATTGTCCATTCGCTGAGGATAAGTGGAATGGTGGGGATTTTGAGGCCGAACGTCGGTGACATGGCGAGGAGAAAATCGACGAAGGCTAAGAGAAGCAGAATGATGCGTTGACGGAGATCCGCATGTGGTTGTGCAGGACGCGTTTCTGTATTGGTGGCAAGATGATGGGTGGCCGTAAACCCTGCTTTTTCTATTTTTTGAATGATTTGTTCGTCGGAGACCTTGGTGTCATCGTATTCAATGATGAGTCGATTCATCACCAGATTGACGTTGGAAGAGCGGACGCCGTCCAATTTTTTAGTCACGCGTTCAATGGCTGCAGCACAGGCAGCGCAATGCATTCCGCCGATATCGTAAGTTTCTTTGAGCATAAGACGATCCTTATTCACGAGGACCTTTTGGTCAGGCCAACGCATCTGCTCATATACCCCCAAGGGGTATTTTTCAAGATTTTTGGTTACGATTTTTGGATGCACGCAGATGAAGTTGCTATATGAATAGTCGTGCGAAGTCAGAGCATTTGGGAGGGTATAATGATTCTCAACACAGGTGGCAGGACAGATACCGTTCAATATTATTCGACGTGGCTTTTGAATCGTTTTAGAGAAGGCTATGTTTTGACGCGCAATCCCTTGTTTCCCAACAATGTGAGCCGTATCACTTTGGATCCCAGGACGATCGATGTCGTTGTTTTTTGTTCGAAGGATTATCGTCCCATTTTGCCGCGACTTCACGAGATCAGCGATCGTTTCCGGTGTTATTACCATTATACCATTACAGCTTATGGCAAAGACATCGAACCACGTGTACCCGATATTGAGACGAGCCTGGAAACGCTGAAAGCATTATCACGCATGGTCGGACGTGAAAAGGTCGCATGGCGGTATGATCCAGTATTATTGACAGAACGGTATTGTATTGATCGTCATCTCAAAACATTTGAATATATGTCGTCGTGTCTTTCTCCATATATTGATCGGTGTATTTTCAGCTTTGTAGAAATGTATAAAAAGCTGGAAACGAATATGCCTGAATTGAAACCATTGACGGAAGAAGAAAAAGAGATTCTAGCCGTGGGCATGGGAAAAATTGCAAAAAAATATGGTATTTTTCTTCAGACGTGTGCAATGCAAGGAGATTATACGCAATATGGTATTTATAAAAGCGGTTGTATGACAGCAGATATTTTTCAGCGTGCTTTTGGCATCAGATTTAAGCGTGTGTCCCATTCAGGCAACCGCGCGGGATGCTGTTGTATGGAATCGCGAGGCTTAGGAGATTATAATTCTTGTCCGAACGGTTGCCGTTATTGTTATGCTAATAAGGATCATGTTCGTGCTTTGGAGAATTACCGTCAACATGATCCGAATTCTCCGCTGTTGCTTGGTCATCTTTTACCAACGGACGAGGTGAGTGAATCGCATCAGATGTCTATGCTTTGTGTATCTGAAAAGACGTTGTTTGATTTGCTTTGATGCTAGCAGAAGCTAATAAATGGTGGGCAATTAAGTGATATTTTTGGCTTGTTCGAACCAATGGTTTAAGGCGTCATTCAACTGTTTAGCGGCACGCTGATAGGCGTCATACGTTTGACCCATGGGATCAGGAATTTCAATTGCGGGTGGTTCAAGCCAATGGCTTAGATAACAGATTTTGTTTCGGCAACGCGGTTCAAGTGTGATACAAGCGCGTTCGTGTTCAGGACTCATAATGAAGATCACATCAGCAGCATTGAGCAGAGGCATAGAGAGCGGTGTAGAGCGATGCGTTGAGAGATCGTCACCGAATTCGCTTGCCGCCTGTATCATTTGTGGCGCAGCCATTCTTCCGCTTATACGCAAAGTTCCAGCGGAACATATTTGCGTTTTTTTATCCGTTTGTTTGAGCAGGCGTTGAAAGATAACGGGTGCATACGCGGAACGGCAGATATTGCCACTGCAGATGAAGAGCACGCGCGATGGCCATATTTCGGGTAGCCAACGGTTAGGTTTAAATGCTGACGGATGTGTTGCCGCGAAAGGTAGAACGTCGTCAGAAGGATTTGTCGCATCGTGATGAAGCGTCGTCATTTGGATAGGGGTACAAGCGACATCGTCATGCCGACGATCAAAAAACAAGCGGATGCGTTCAAACAAATTCATGATATTGGTGCTGATAAGTCAAAAGGCACGCCTTGTTGGGAGCGTGCCTTGTATGAAAAGGGTATATTAGGGCATGGGGGCGATTTGAGGCGGAACTTTGGAGGGATCTGGAACGCGTTCGAGGATAGAGAGGCCCTCAGTTTTCGTTTTAACACGTTTTTTGAGCATGGAATGTTGATTGGGAATTTGCGTTGTCTGAAGCCAGATTTTGAAATTCTCGCCTGTTTGCATATTGTAATGGTAATCTTCGGGTTCGGCGAGGCCCAGTGAACGCATTTGTCGTGTACGAAGGACGAGGCCGTTGTCTGCGAAGGGGAGATTGATGATATTTCTGCGGTAAGCCGGACCGTATTCAAAGTAGTGTTCGGCATTGGATGGATAGAGAATTTGCAATTTGAGGCCTGACTGATTAATGGCTTTTGCAAGATCAATCATTGCCTTATCGCCGGTGAGATCGCCGCAGACAGGGAAAACGCGGTGATTTGTCCAAAGTTGTTTAATGCGATTAAATTGCGTTTCGTCAGTAATAAACGTGGGAATTTCGTTGGACGTATATTTTTTTGTGACGAGGCGAATGCGCTGTTGCACGTTGGAACGCGCGAGTTTCCAAGCCTGGAAGATATCATCGGCGCGATCAGGGAAGTACTGTTGAGCGAGTTCTTTCACACGGTCAGCGTTATCTTTTTTCCAGAAGGCGATGAATTCTTTTGTGTCTTGTGAGGAGAGAAAAGCGACACCATAGGCGAAATGGAGATCACGAATTTTGCGATCGAAGTCGAGCGGAACAATAACGGAAGCGTTGCTCCAACCGGCGAGGAGATAGACCTGATCAGTTCCGACGCCCGAAATGACACCGCCGAGGTCTTTAATGTGGGGATACCATACGTAGTGCGCATTTTCATTTGAGATCCAGTAATGCGCATCTCGGACGAGGGCATCCGGATCGGGATCATCACGAATCTGTTTGAATGCTTTTTCAGCTTCTGCAGGAAACATTTTGGACGGATCGTTCGCATCGGCAGCTTGCGTCTGAGACTGTGAAGCAGTGGCTTCTGTCGGGGTCTGAGCCATCGCGGGCAAAGCGGTAAAACCGAGGAGAATGAGTGCCATGATCAAAGTAATTTTTTTCATAATGCATCCCTTATGTAATGAATGAGAAGCGGGATAGAAGTCCATAACCCTTTGGGCAGGGTTATCAAAAAGCAGAAACTGTGCCAGTGTTTAGCAGATTATATCAAAAGAAGAAAATAAAGGACGTATTTTGGCGTATCGAGCACTGTTTTGGCATGAACCTCGGTCGATTGGCGTGGTGGGCCAGTTATGGTGAACGCAAAGCGAGGAGATTCTAAAGTTACGGGATAAATCAGACGGTATAATGATGATTGTTTCCTTCATTGTACATGACACATTTAATGGTGTACGGGGGCGTTGCGGGGGTGTCCCCCGCATGGGGGTAGCGGCGTATTGTTCGACTGTGGCGATGTGTTTCGACACGACGCCACGCGTCGGACAATAGCCGCGCAGGGGGCTTCCCCCTACCCAAAAGGCATTAACAGTCTCGATATGTGAAACCGATGTTACGGAGTGCAGCGGCATTGAGGACGTGTCGCGTGTCGAAGAGGAAGGGTGTGTTCATGACGCGTTTGATTTCGGCGTAATCGAGCGTCGCGTAATCCTTCCATTCGGTTGCAATAACGATGGCGTCGGCGCCGGTTGCGGCGGCGATAGGCGTGTCAGCAAAAGAGAAGGCATCGTCGGCGTAGACTTTTTTGGCGTTTGTGAGGCCGACTGGGTCATGGAAAACGACGTCCGCGCCGAGGGCGATGAGTTTGTTTGCGAGGTCAACGGCAGGGGAATTTCGCACGTCGTCGGTATTGGGTTTGAAGGTGAGGCCGAAGAAAGCGATTTTTTTGCCGCAGACAATTTTGAGTTCGTCCTGAATTTGACGGACGACGCGATCTTTTTGGTTTTCGTTGACATCCCATGCGGCTTTGATGATGGGCATATCATAGCCGTAGTCACCGCCGATCTGCAACAGCGCCTTGATGTCTTTTGGGAAGCATGAACCGCCCCATCCGAGTCCGCTTTTGAGGAAATAGGGGGCAATGCGTTTATCCATCCCCATGCCAGTGGCAACGTCGGTAATATTGGCACCGAGTTTTTCGCATAGGCCGGAAATCTCGTTAATGTAGCTGATTTTAAGGGCCAAAAAGACGTTGGAAGCGTATTTGATCATTTCAGCGGAAGTTTGATTTGTACGCAAGAGCTGGGTTTTGGGGCGATTGGCTGGCGCGGGAACCGACGGTGGAATGGCGAAGGACTGGTCCAGGAGGGGTGCATAGAGGGTCGATAACATTTTGAAGGCGACGTCATCATCAGTCCCAATGACGATTCGGTCAGGATAAAATGTATCGCTCAGGGCACATCCTTCGCGCAGAAATTCAGGATTGGAGGCAAAATGGAGTTTGGACACATCGCCGCCGCGTTGGGCAACAAAGGCGCGGATGCGGCGTTCGATGGCGGCATTGATGCCTAATGGGACGGTCGATTTGATGACGATGGTGACGTCGTGCGTGGGCATAATCGTCGTAGCAATTGTTTTTGCGGCGGCGTTGACATATTCGAGGTTGGCGTGTCCATTGGGCAAGGAAGGTGTGCCGACGGCGATAAAAACAACATCGGCTTCGTTGATAATATTGGAGATATCTGTCGTATATTTGAGATGTGTAGCCTGTTTGAGGAGATCATCGAGGCCGTCTTCACGGATGGGGGCTTTGCCTGATTTGAGCATTTCAATTTTTGCCGGATCGATATCGACGCCACAGACATCGTGGCCGATCCAAGCGAGTGCGGCAGCCGTATTCAGGCCAACATAACCGATGCCAAGATTAATCACTTTCATGATGAGATCCTTATGGTTGAAGCCACCTCATAGCCACTGACGGGCATAAGGGGCATTGGATAAGAAGAAACATCCCGTGTGTCATGGATGTTGGTGTCAGGAGAAGAGCATCAAAATGGAATTTGCGCAGTCATGGGGGCGTGAATGCAATTCGCTTCATATTTGAGGAGCTCGCGTTTCACGTCGCTTCCTGCAGAGTAATAAAACTTGTCGGGGTCTTTGGAAACAATCCTGTGACATGGAATGACGATGTGATAGGGATTTTTGGCGAGGCATTGACCGACAGCCCGCGTTGCACGCGGGTTACCCAGGAGCGAAGCGAGTTCTGCGTAAGTCACGGTATCACCGAGCAATACGGCATGAAGGAGCGTCTGACGGACTTTGCGTACAAAGAGAGTGGCTTTGGGTTCCAGATGCGGCAAAAGTGCGTTGGTGACGGATTCAAGCGTAAAGGCAGATACGGATGCCGAAAAATAAGTGTCAAAATAGCGTTGTACGGCATCGAAGGACGCAGAGGATGTCTTGAACGAATCAAGGTTTGTCACTGCTTCGGAGGAAGGCACGATACGGATCGCTCGAATGATATCGTCATTGAGATCAAACTCGACGGCGATCATTCGGTTGGGATTGAGTGGGTATTCAAGGTAACCTGGCATGAGTAGTGTTTCCATGAACGCGTTGTATGGGGAGATCGAGCCAGACGCCGGGAGACTGAAACGTCGGATTGCCATTTTGACATTTCATGGATATTCGGCTGAGTGGTCCGAAAGCGAGTTTAATATTTTTCCAGAAAAGATGGGGAACAAACTTGAAGGTGGCTGGACGAAAAGCGCGACCGATTTGGTGAGCGCGGATTTCTTCAACAGCCGAGAAAGTGATGTCGATCGTTTTGTCAGAATAACGCGTGACAAACGTGGGGGCATCGACGTAGAGGGTGCCATCTGGGATTTGGGGAAGAATTTGCGCAAGCGTGAGGACTTCCGGTGTTGTGGGATGAATGGCATAAGCCGGACAGCTTCCCTTGGGCGTTGAGCATTGAAGAATGCCGCGGTTACTGTCGATGGCGATGGCATCCGTCTGCCCCAGGTAATAGGGGCTTTGATGAATCGTTTCATGGAGAATGACGTCCGTCGCCCAAGGACCTAGAACGAGCGCAGGTGGGTCGTTTTGAACGATGTCATCGGTTGAAGCGCTTGCGGCATAGTGTTGCGCGATTTGTGTGGGTGAAAGGACTTCGGCGGCATCAGCGGGATCAATGCCATACCCCATTTGCATGTACTCGGGCAGCCGGATCGATGCAGTTCGCCCCTGATGCGCGTGGACGATGATCCATTCGAGCGTCGTAAAACCCGCATGTGCTGTCTCTGTCGTCTGTGCCGTGATCCTGCGTTGAATATGCCGCGTGATGGTCTGACTTGCGTGGAGCGCGAAGGCATCACCTAAACGTGAAAACGAAGCAAATTCGCGCATGAGGAGCGGGGCTCGCACAGAAGTTTCACTTTTAATAAACGCATCGAATGCTCTTCGTTTTTTTTGCGAAGCCTCGGGCTCATCATCGAAGGGATCGATGTAGCGATACGTGTCATCTTCGAGGCGAGGCGGAATGGTATTGGCATCGGGGGTCATCGACCATGCGTCGATCAGATGTGCAGCAGACAGTGCCTCGTCGACGCGTTTTTTGGCATACGCAAGCGTCGAAGACGGAAAATCATTGAGGCGGACACTGACGCACGCCAAAGGCGTTTTGATGTACAAGGTCGTCGTCGATTGGACGATGTGTTGCTGAGACACACTGCCACGATCGATCCGATCTTTGTCGAGAATCGTGCGATCTTCGTCAACGCAGGCATCCTGGGCGCCGCAACGCATGGCATGGCCGATGAGGTCACGAAAAAAAACATCGTCCATGAAGCTTTGCCCTGTCCTTGCCCCAACAAATAGAAAAGAATGCGCGAGGTGGGGATCGAACCCGCGACCTTTGGCTTCGGAGGCCAACGCTCTATCCAACTGAGCTACCCGCGCGAATAAGTTCTACCTATCATAAAACGTTTTCGAGTGCAAGAAGTAGGCAACATTGGCCCATCGTTACAGGAAAGCGCATGGCAGGCGTAAAAAAAAAGACCCATACGGGTCTTTTAAGCGAGAGACGGGGCTCGAACCCGCGACGTCAACCTTGGCAAGGTTGCACTCTACCACTGAGTTACTCTCGCATCCTGAATATAAGCCGTTCAGGTCCGGCAAGCGAGAGACGGGGCTCGAACCCGCGACGTCAACCTTGGCAAGGTTGCACTCTACCACTGAGTTACTCTCGCATCCTGAATATAAGCCGTTCAGGTCCGGCAAGC
>JAFOHE010000133.1 GCA_017421975.1 Pseudomonadota bacterium | reverse complement strand
GGTGGTCTTGTCGCCGCCGTCATCCAGCTTGTCCTCCTTGTAAATAACTTTGATAGACAGATTAGCCGTGAATCCGTGGGTGTGTTTATACTCTCCGGTGTAGTTCTCCTCCAATATTTTCTCTGCTTTCCCAGAAACAATCAGTTGTGATAATATCTCTGCATCCAGAGGGCTCGCTTTGATACTTGTCACAAATAATCCACCCATCACCGCACTCCGCCATTGTTCAGGAAATGTCGCAAATGTAACACGAAGACCAGATGCAATATGGCGTGTCGTCGCTGCTATATATATCGTTTGCTCTGGAAGACGACTATAAAATGTTCTGTGATTCCCAATAAATAGAGAAGCATCATCTTCTATAATAATTAACGAATACTTCTCACATACCACCGAAAGTGCATCACGACGTGCTTCACGCATCGTGATCGTCGTCGGATTCGCATGATCCGGCATTAAAAATATTCCAGATATATGTTGTTTGCAACAAAGGGATTCCAGCGCCTCGGCTGACATGCCTTCTGTATCACCTGGAACTGCTATAAGTCGAATATGTGCCAATCGAGCAATACCAATTAAATTCGAATATGTAAAAACATCCGTCGCAATACAATCACCCACATGAAACAAAGTTAATAACAAGGTTGTTATCGCATTCTGCGCACCTGCAAAAATCGCAGTTCGCGACACGTCCGTATGCACGCCTCGACGCGCCATCCACTGTGTGCCCGCTTCCCTTTGATGCAACAACCCCTCGCGTGCCGTATAACTAAACAATTCATGACAATAGGAGCGCGACACCACTTCGCGTGCCGTCTCCACAATCGCCTGCGTCACATACGGAAATCCAAGAACAACCCCAAGCTCTACCACATCTGACATCCCCTCCTCTCGCTGTGATACGGGCAAAACGTACGTCCCACGCCCCACTTCACCATAAATAAGACGCTTCTCGCGACACAAATCGTATGCTCGCGTGACTGTCGTAAAATTCAAATCAAGATAATCCGCAAGCAAACGTTGCGGTGGAAGTTGCGTGCCCGCAGCCAGTTTGCCTGACACAATGTCACATTCCAAAAGTGACGCCAATGACAAATACTGCGGTGACTTCAAAAGCCGCTTATCAGGCTTCCAACTCAATGGGATGCGATGGTAATCATTCACTGACATAAATATTATCCTCCATACAATTTCACAATTGTATGCACTACCATTCTGGAACATATTCTGTCAACGCACTTTCGCGCTTTTCACTGCTTCACAGCTTGATCTTCCGCGCTCGTGCCCATAACACCGACAACCGAACAAAAGGAGTACAAATGAACGACAGAACTGAAATCAATCGAAACTTGGCACAAATGCTCAAAGGGGGCGTCATCATGGACGTCACGACACCTGAACAGGCAAAAATCGCACAAAATGCCGGCGCATGCGCTGTCATGGCTCTTGAACGCATTCCTGCAGACATTCGCGCTGCCGGCGGTGTCAGCAGAATGAGCGATCCCGCTATGATCAAAGGCATACAGGATGCCGTTTCCATTCCTGTAATGGCAAAATGCCGAATCGGACACATCGCCGAAGCGCGCGTCCTCGAAGCCATAGACATTGACTTTATCGACGAAAGTGAAGTTCTCTCCCCTGCTGATGACATCTATCATATCGATAAAAATGCATTTTCCGTCCCCTTCGTCTGCGGTGCACGCGACCTCGGCGAAGCACTCAGACGCATTGAGGAAGGCGCTGCAATGATAAGAACAAAAGGGGAACCTGGCACCGGTGACGTCGTACAGGCCGTACGACACATGCGAAAAATACAAGCTCAAATTCGACAAGTTCAGTCCCTCGCGGATGACGAATTATATGAAAAAGCCAAAGAATTAGCCGTCCCTTTCACACAAATTAAAATAGTACGCGATTTAGGGAAATTGCCCGTCGTCAACTTTGCTGCAGGTGGCGTCGCAACCCCCGCTGATGCTGCGCTCATGATGATGCTCGGCGCTGAGGGCGTCTTCGTCGGAAGCGGAATATTCAAAAGCGGAAATCCAGAAAAACGCGCAGAAGCCATCGTCCAGGCCGTCACCAATTGGAACGATCCTGCCATTATTGCTAAACTTTCCGAAAACCTCGGCGAGGCAATGGTCGGTATTAATGAAAATGAAATTAAATTAATTATGGAAGAAAGAGGAATATAATGCGCGTCGGTTTGCTCGCGCTACAAGGCGCTTTTATTGAACATGGTCATGCGTTTCAAGCCGCCGGTCACGACGTTTTCGAAATTCGACAAACAAAAGATATTCAAATGCCTTTCGAGGTTCTCGTTTTGCCTGGCGGTGAATCGACAGTTCAAAGAAAATTACTATTTGATCTTAATCTTGCACAGCCACTCTGGGATAAAATCGATCACGGACTTAAAGTTTATGCTACTTGCGCTGGAATGATTCTGCTCGCAAAAACTGTCGATGGGCTGCCAAACCCGCTTGGACGGCTCGACATCTGTGTGACCAGAAACGCTTATGGAAGACAATTGGCCAGTTTCAAAACTGTTGAAACACTCGACGCCTACGGGCGCGTGCCAATGACTTTCATTCGTGCTCCCAAAATTGTCGATGCTTCCGATCAGGTTGAGATTCTAAGCCGCTTTGACGACGCTCCTACGACGATTCGACAAAACAATATCACGGCTTTTTCCTGGCATCCTGAACTCAATGGAAAAATTTATTATCAATAATGTATTTTAATAACAGCAATGCTTTTATTTGCATTTCTGTTTGTTATTGTACGCTCACC